>WHTL01000125.1 GCA_009377735.1 Acidimicrobiia bacterium | reverse complement strand
TGCTGGTTGTCGACACCGATCGGAGCATCAGCGGCCAGAATGGCCGATCGTTCAGTGTCGACGACGATCTGGGCCCAGGCCCCGACGGGAAGCTGGGACCCGGAGAATTCGACACGCAAATGGCCCGTCGTCTCTTTGAGTCGGACCCTGCCATCGATCATGTCCACGTGCTCTCTAATGTCGTCAGCGTCCGTCGTAGTGGCGGCTGGGACGAGATCACCGCAAGGGCCGTGTCCGACGTGATCTCGGAATTCTTCCTCATCTACTAGTGTCCTGTCCGGTGGACACTAGCCCCAGGAGTTCAGTCGGTCCCGATGGGGGGTGTGGTGGTCGGGGGCGCGGTGGTCGGCGGCGGCGTGGTCGGAGGCGTGTTGTTGGGGGTGCTGTTGTTGGGGGTGCTGTCGTTGGAGGAGAGGTCGGAGGAGCCGTCGTAGGTGGCGTGGTGTCATCCGGGAGAGTCGTCGTCGGGGTAGTGGGCTCTGTCTCCGAATCGCACGGCACGGAGCTACCGGGCATATTGCAGGGGTGGACCTCGATGATCTGTTGTTGGGGGATATAGGTCACCGGAAACTCTTCGGTCACCGACTCTCCGTTGACGGTGATAGTGCGATGGACCGTGACAGTCCATCCTTCTCGGGGATATTGGGTTATGACCTCCGAGGTCTCCGAGAGCTCGGGGTTTCCCCGGTATTTGGGCTCAGGTGGTTCCGTGAATGCAAACCGATCCGTTCGACCAGCCTCGACCACTCGTGCGTTCGGCCCGCCCTCCTCGAGAACCGTGATCGCCGGCCCCTCGGAAGATTGGTAACCGGTGACTGCTCTCCCGTCATTGTTCCCGTAGATTCGCGCAGTGATCGTGGTTTCCCCGTAGGAAGTGTCGATATAGATCGCCGATTCAGTGTCGTTGCGTATGACCAGGTCGGGGCTGGGCCAGGAGACCGTCGCTTCGATACCCTCGGGATAGCGCCCGAAGTAGAAGGAGTGGGGCTTGTGGGATTCGATCTCGAAACCACCCCAGAAAGCGGCGTTGTAGAGCGTGGTGGCGAACTGGCTCACACCACCGCCCACGGTGTCGGTGATCTCGCCACGCACGATGGTTCCCGCGTCAAGGTAGCCCTTGTCTGCAGTTCGGGGACCGGCTGCTTCGTTGAGGGAGAAGCTCTCGCCGGGCTCGATGATCGTCCCGTCGATCTCGTCTGCGATAAGTTGGATGTTGGTGACCCTTGCCTCGCAACAGTCGAACCCGGTGGTGAACTCCGACACCAGGTGGTCGATGGAAAGTGCCTTGAGGTCTTCGGCGGTCACGGCGGGCGGGGCGTACTCGTCGTAGGGCAGATCACCCTGACGTAGAGCGGTACGGCTCTCAACCAGGAGGGTGGAGGCGAGCTCGTCGAAATCGATCCTGGTGCCGGGGCGACCGCTCCGGATGGTGATGTCGTACCCATTTGGCTCGAAGAATGCGTCCACAGCTGGATTCTCCGTTCCCAGGTTGAAACGGACGACGATATCGGCGAGGACCTCGCTGTCGAAGGTGACCGAGATGGGATCGGTGGTCACCTGCAGTGCCGCCATGAGATCGGATGGATCCAGACGTATCGTGGTGTCACCGTTGGTCAGGATGACAGGTGCCGACACCATCAGCTGTGCTTCATTGAGTGCCCGAGCGATATCCTCCTCCGTTACCAGCGGAATGGCCTCCCGTACGGGAAGCTCGGTGGGCTCGGTGTCGGTCCCACTGAATGAGGTGATCATGAGCTGCTCCGCCCGCTGACGGTCGATACGCCGACCCGGAGTGGGATTGGTGGCTACCAGCTCCCCATCCTCAACGGTGATCCCGCCAGGATCGGGCAGGTCACCCACCAAGCTCACATTCCAGTTTCGTAAGGTTTCCGCCAGCAGCTCAGGATCGAGACTCGCTACAGGTAGGAGTGTGTCCGATCCGACGAGGTGGCCCAACCACCATCCCAACTGTGCCAGCGGATTTCCGGTCCGACCCCGCTCGAGGGCCCGTTCCACTGTGGCGTCGATATCGACCTGGTACCCCACGGTGCTGGCGTCGAGGTTGGTACGCACGTCGGCCACGACAAACTCGAGGGCGCGGTTCTCGAACTCGGTCGAGGTCTCGGTAAGGGCCTTGGTCGCCTCTTCTCGGTTCATTCCACCGACATCCGTCCCGAGCACGACGACTGACGAGAGGACTTCGCCGCGGCTGAGGGTACGCGCCACACCGAACGCGACCACGATGACGATGAACACGATGAAGGGGATCGTCGCCAGCAGAGCGCGCGTCTTATTGGTCATGAGGTACCAACCCATTGCTTCGCTACCCAACCGTAACAACGACCAAACGGCGTGAATCTTGAGGATATTCTTCTGTTCATGTCGTTCGATCTCCTACCCGGAAGGTGGGATTCCATCGCGGGGATGTGCCACAATCTGGTGTTGTGCCTACACCAATTGCCCCCGTGGCGCGTCTTCGCGCCGACCTCGATCTCCTGGCGGAGCGGGTGTCGGCCGTGGGATTTCGTCTCCCTGCGCCAGAGCAATCCCTAAGGGTAAGACACCGCGAGGATCTTGCCATTTCCCTCAGGTCCTATCTTATTGCTCGTCTGGGGGATCGTTCTGCACCTCTGACGGTGGTAGTGGTCGGTCCGACCGGTTCCGGAAAGTCTACGGTGGTCAACTCTCTTGCTGAGAAAGCGGTCACCGAATCGGGTGTGATTCGCCCCACGACTCGCCGACCCGTGGTGTGGATCCACACCGACGAAGTTGACTCAAACCCAGTAGGAGGTTTTGTGGAGCCCGTCGTGGTCGCCGATGACAAAGACCTCCTCCAGAAACTCACGATCGTGGACAGTCCCGATGTCGACTCCTATGAGATTGACCACAGACGGATAGCAGAGCGTCTGGTCGAGATCGCTGACATAGCCATTTTTGTGACGACACCGCAGAGATATGCCGACGCCACGCCCTGGGAACTTTTGGAGCGAGTCGATGAACGGGGGATCCCGCTTCTCCATGCCATGAACCGGTCCGGTCGTCGCACCGAGGGAACCGTATCCGATCTTCGATCGTTGCTCAGGCGACGAGGGTTGGAGCCGGAACCCATTCTCACCATCCAGGAACAAAGGGTGCGCGACGATGGAACACGGTTGCCGCCACAAGCCGTGGCCGGACTCCGGAAGGCTCTCGTGGAACTGGGTGATGACCACAAACGGGTCCTCGAGTCGGTGACAGCGGGCTCCGTCCAGGACGTCGCCGAGCGTACCCGACAACTCGCCGAGCAGGTGGAGGCTCAGGAGGCACACCTGGAGCGTCTCCGTACCGTCGCCTCGGAGGCGTATCTCGTCGCTGGTGAGGAGATCCGCCAGGACCTGGCGACGGGTGGTCTTATCCGCGAGGAGGTGCTCGAGAGATGGAGACGTCGGGTTGGGGTGGGTGACATCGCTCGTCTGGTAAACGGGAGCGCCAGTTGGTTCAGGTCGATCTTGGATCGTTTCAGCGGTGCCTCGGCGGCGTTGGTGAATCAGATCGAGCGTGAGGCGCGGGCCGAGCTCGCCTCTGCCATCGAGACCAGAGTGGACAGGGCCTCGGCTGCCGTTTCGACCGCGTGGGCGGTGGACGAAGCCGGGAGGACCCTGTTGGACGACAGTCTCCGCTCCGCCGACCCCGAGACGTCCATGGAGATCCGCCAGCGGGTCGATGACTGGTTGGGCTCGATCACAACGATGATCGACGCCGAGGGCCCAGGGAAGTTCAGACGCGCCCGTGTCGCCTCTGCTGGGGTCAACGCTGCCGCGGTGGTCGGCCTCGTCACGGTTTTCGCCACCACCGGTGGCCTCACCGGTGCCGAGGTGGGTGTTGCGGCGGGAGCCGCAGCGGCGCAGCAAAGCATCCTGGAGAATGTGCTGGGTCGCGCCGCTGCTACCAGCCTGGTCTCCCGCGCTCGCTCGGGGTTGGAGGACGAGGTGGCGGCCGTGCTCGGTGCCGACTCTGCCCGATTCCACTCCATCCTCGACGATCTAGCGGAGCCGGGGGCCACCACGGCAGGTCTTCACGAAGCGGCCACCAAGGTCGAGAGATCCTCGGAGGAGTTCCATGCGAACTGAGCTCCTGAATGCTGTCGACGCCTTTGACCGGGCCGTCGCATCCTCGGCGGCTCTCATCGGGCGGGAGAGAATTGAACCCATAGCCGAGGTGGTGATGCGTGTCAGAAGGCGTGCGGGCTACCTCGGCGATACCGTCCTGGTCGCGCTAGCCGGGGGCACGGGCAGCGGAAAGTCGAGTCTGGTGAATGCCCTGGCAGGGGAGGAGGTGTCACCCGCCGGCGGTATGCGGCCAACCACTTCGGCACCCGTGGCGTGGATACCGGAGAATCCCGAGCCGGGGTTGATGCGGCTGTTGGACGATCTAGGTGTGGAGGCACGATGGGGTCACAAGGGGTTGGAATGGCTCGCCATCCTCGATCTACCCGACACCGACTCGGTGGTTCCCGATCATCGCCACACGGTCGAGGCTCTCCTTCCACAAGTCGATCTGGTGACATGGGTGGTCGATCCCGAGAAGTATCAGGACCGGGCCCTGCACCAGCGTTATCTGGAACCTCTCAGTGCCCACCATCGGCAGTACCGTTTCGTTCTGAACAAGATCGACCGTCTCCCCGAGGGGCGTCTGGACGACATAGTCGCGGATTTCACTGAATCGCTCCGATCGGAGGGTATCCCCGATCCAATCATCATCCCCGTCGCGGCCGACCCCGAGGTGGGTCCGCCCATCGGGATCGACGAGCTTATCGGTGTCTTCGAGGAGACCATCGACGTGAAGCGGGACGTCTACGGCAAGTTGGCAACGGATCTGAGGACGGCTGGGAGCCGACTCGCCACCGAGGCCGAGCTGGATATCGGATTGGAGTTCACCGGAAGATGGCAGGATGTCGCCGCGGACGCCGCTGCCGCGGTAACCGCCGGTGAATCCGGTCGGGCCCGTCAGCGAATCGACAGTTTTGTAGCCGACATCGCCGCGGAAGCGTCGGCAACTGTGGGAGAGCGGGTGCGCGAGGCGGTGCCGCCGGACCTTATCGATTCGGCGGTGGCGGCCTCGGTGGCGGCTACCGGCGTCGACGAGCCCACCACGGTTCCGGAGGCGCCGGTAGCGGCTCGTGTCGGATGGTGGATAGCCCTAGCCGTGGCGCTCATCTCCGGCGTCACTACCTTCCAGGCCTTGCGTTCCGGGGGGGAACCCTGGATACCACTCGGTGTGACGATTGTGGCGATCGCCCTAGTGGTGGGTCTTGGAATCTGGCGTGCAAGATGGAGGGGGAATCGGGCTGGAGAGCTCGACCGCAAACGACGGGAGTCATTGCGGTCACCGGTTGCCGACGAGCTGGATGCTCGGGTGGGCCGTGCCTTGAGGGGTGTCCTGCGAGAACGGGCTGTGGCTGCCGCAGCGCTCACAGAGGCAAGGCTCACCCTTCACGAACTCGAGTCTAAGTTGTTGGATCACGATGGATGAAACGGTTGTTTCGGGTCTTGTTGCCACGGGTGTGACCGTGGCGATCGGTCTCGGTGCCTACTGGCTGCTGAGCCGTCTGGGAGTTGCCTGGGTGGATCGTATGGGGAGACGGGGCCGCGAGGATGCAGCCCGCGCCTCGACACTCTGGTCGATGATCCGTCAGGTGGTGGCCGTGGTGGTAGGCATAATCGTCGTCCTCACCATCCTGTCCATCTGGGATATTTCGCTGACACCTTTCGTCGCGGTGGGCTCGGCGGTTGGTGTGGCGGTTGGGCTCGGGGCACAAGGTCTTGTCGCGGATGTGATTGCAGGATTCTTCATGCTTGCCGAAGATCAGTTCTCGATTGGCGACTGGATCAGCGTCGCCGGGGTAGACGGGGAGGTGAGTGAGATTCGGCTTCGGGTGACCGTCTTGAGGGATATTGACGGAAATGCACACTATGTGCCAAACGGGGAGATCAGGGTCACCACCAACATGACCAAGGTCCAGGGCCAGGTTGTCATCGATCTAAAGGTGGCCTCCGGAAGCCCAATCCCTCAGGTATTGGAATTTCTCCGGGAGGAGCTCACAGATCTGGGTGAGGACGCAGAATGGCAAGAAAGGATCCGAGGAGAGCCAGAGATCCTCGGTGTACAGGATCTGGACGGTTTGGGTGTGACCGTGAGAGCCTTGATGCCAACCACACCCGATGGCAAATGGTCGGTGCGGCGTGAGGCCCTACGGCGGATCAGCGAGCGGTTCGACGAGGAAGGTATCGAGTTGCCCATTCCCCCATACGGTGGCGAAGTCTGACATACCAGCCTCCTTTCGGCTCCGGTGCCACCACCCGGATCGAATCCGAAACGAAGTCAAAGGACACTTGGTCGGCACGACCCAACAGTTCACCATCAGCCTGGAGATAAACCGAGTGGTCCGACGTTACTCTGGCACTACTGATCCCTGACCAGGTGTGAAACTCTGCAACCTCACCCAGATCCGAGCCGGCCAGGAGTTTGAATCCGATCGATGGGAGTCTGCGCAGGCGCACCGTCTCCATTATGAGGAGGGTCATCGGATCGGGCATCTCCCCGTCGACTCGGAGGGCAACCCGTCCGAAGTACGTGTAGACCGGCCTGAACTGCGCAAACACGGCTGCGCCCTGAACGGACCTGCCGTCGGCGGTAACAGTGAACTGGCGTCGCTCACCGCGATAGGCGCGCCATAACACCCCAATGGTGGTAGTTGCGTAGTGGATGGACCCAAACCGAAGCTTGCGGTGGGGATCGGTCTCTGCAGCGGCCACCACCTCGGCGTCGAGACCGACTCCCGTAGCAAATATCGCGTGACGCTCGCCGGCCTGCATCGCCTCGCCAATGTAACCCACGCGAACCGTTGCCTGGGAGGTGGTTGTCTGGGCGTCGATGATGACCTCGGCAGCCTTGGTCGCCTTGTCCGGGATTCCGAGTAGACGGCTGAAGACATTGGTGGTGCCCACCGGGATGATCCCTAAAAACACCTTGGTGCCCACGAGTGCCTGGGCGATCTGGTGAACCACCCCATCTCCACCCATCGCGACCACTCCGGCGACACCTGCGCTGACCCTCGTCTCCACTATCTCGCGGGCATGCTCCGCCGAGGTCGGCCACAACGCCTCGACCTCGTAGCGTCTCTCGAGGATGGCACGAACCATGCGATGATCACCCCCGGTAAATTGGGATGCCACGGGGTTGGCGACCAAAACGATCCGTTCGGGAGTCGAGTCCGCCGAGGAGTTGTTCATGCCCGCACCGTTCTCAGGATCAAGGTGGCAAGGAGGACAAACCCCCCGAGAACAGCGAGGGCGACGGTGCGTCCGAGGTTGAGGACGTCGACGACCATCGCCCAGATCAAGGGCCCGAGGACGGTGGCGAAGCGACCAACCGTGGCATAGAGCCCGTAGAACTCACCGATATGTTCGGGAGGCGACAGGTCGACCAGCAGCACCCGATCGGAGGTCCAGGTCGCTCCCAGTGCGATTCCACCCAGTGGCGCCAGACCCCAGGCGAGACCGTGGGTATCGGTGGTGGCAGCCAGAATGCCGACGATGAAGGCGACCTGCCACGTCACCATGGCGCCGACGAGGACCCGGTGCGCTCCCACCCGGTTTACCAGTCTCCCCACGACGATCCCGCCACCGATGGCTGCTGCGATGGCGACCCCGAGCAGGTTTCTTGTATCTTCGGTAGTGAAGCCCAGTTCCTCTTGGACGTAGATGGCGAGGAACCCCCCGATGAGGGTGTTGATGGCATCCGCATACATGAAGCGGGAGATGAGGAATCGGAAAAGGCTGGGTCGTGACCTTGCCTTTCGCCATGAGGCGATTGTCTCTCTGGCAATGTTCCCGACCGTCGGCGCTGACCCCTCCCGCGGCGGCTCGTCCTCGGGGATGAGGAAGAAGCTGGGCACGGCAAATATCAGGAATCCCAGACCGAGCGCCCCGAAGGTGGGTGCAAACCCCAGATCGAGGATGTCCAGCGTGACGGTACCGATGGCGAGTCCGATGAACGACCCAACGTACCCAACACCAACACCAAGACCACTCACGGAGCCCCGTGTCGCAGGAGTGGAGACGTAGGGAAGGAGGGCGTCGTAGGCGACCCCACCCAGATTGACCGCCACGATGGCGATGCCCAGCGCTGCCAACGTCCACCACTCTGGCCCCGAGCCCATGGTGAGCGTCGCCAGCACGGCAACCGTCGTTGCCGCTACCAGGACAGGAACACGACGTCGGCGATGATCGGATCGGGCACCGAGCCATGGTGCTGTGCAGATGATTATCAGACCGGCACTCGCTTGTGTGACCGATAGGGTCCAGTCGGCGAGACCGACTGATGTCAGCCACGAAGGGAGATACAACCCCACAACTCCCAGGGCGAAGATCGTGTTAGCCAGGTCGTAGACGATCCAGGCTCGAGTTGCTCGACGGGGTGGGCTAGTGGCGGGAACCGATACAGTCATGGGTCCCCGAATGGGTCAGAATGTCACGGCGACCGAGATCAACTCGTCGTGACCTAGCAAACCAGCCGTGGCGTGCATTGCCCTCTGCGCCTCGGAGAGGGGGAACTGATGTGAGACGAGCTTGTCGATTCGCGGGTCCTCCTCGAGCTGTCGGCAGGCCCACTTATAGGCGGAGTTGGATGCGCCCACTGCACCGTTGATCGAAAGTTGCTTGGTGACGATGACATCGGTGAAGAAGTGCAGGGCACGGTTGCCCTTCGTAGAGGCGAGGACGACCCTTCCTCCGCTTCTGACGAGATCAAGTGCCGTGAATACGGCTTCGGGGTCGTGTGAGGTCACATCGATGACCACATCGGGACGGCTGCCGAGATCATCGGCGATCGCCTGGGCGGGATCGTCGACTTCGATGTCGACGGTCAAGTCGGCGCCAAGGGCCTGGGCCATCTGGAGTCGGTCTTCATCGTGAGAGAGCCCGGTGATACCGACCCATGACGCCCCGCCAGCCTTGGCAGCCAACAGACAGGCCAACCCACGGGGCCCGGGACCCAGGATGAGAACCCGGTCACCTGCCATGAGACGGGGTATCTCCACCGCCCAGGTGTATCCGGCGGCGAGGGGGTGGGCAAACGTGGCCATCTCCGCAGAGACATCGTCGGAGATCTCGTGCAGGTTGGCAGCCGGGTCGAGGTAGAGATATTCGGCGAGCCCGCCCCACAGCCCGGGGGGCACGACCG
The DNA here is from genome assembly GCA_009377735.1 of Acidimicrobiia bacterium. Classification (GTDB taxonomy): domain Bacteria; phylum Actinomycetota; class Acidimicrobiia; order Spongiisociales; family ZC4RG35; genus WHTL01. Next base: position 992 of record WHTL01000125.1, on the reverse strand, counting down.
AAGAGATGAGACCATAGGAGTTCATGGGCTGGCGACGACTGCAGGTGGCGAGTCCAAGGTTGCAGCCGGGGCAGTTCTGGCATCTGATGGCAGGTTCGACCACGACGCGGCTCCCAACCTCGACATCGATGCCGGGGTGGGTTACGGCAATCCGACCCACTACTTGACGTCCGGGAATGAGTGGGTAACGGACTTCGCTTAGATCTCCCCGCCATGTTTGGACATCCGCTCCGGATAACGCGGTTGCCTCGGTGGCTAGCCACCCTCCCTCATCGATGTCTCGCGTCGGGATTCGTGTAGGCGCGATCTGTCTCGGTTCGACGAGGACCATGGCGCGGGCACATGACGCCATATCCATGTCGGCCAGTGTAGGTGGTTCGCGGACGGCCCTACGCGTCCCCGCGGACCATCGGCTGAGGGCGCGCTGGGTCTACTTGGGTTGGTCGATGAGATTTCCCAGGCGCTCCAAACCACGAACCAGGTCGTCATCGCCGAGGGCGTAGGAGAGCCTGGCGTGACCGGGTGCGGCGAAGGCCTCTCCGGGTACGAGGGCAACACCGGCCTCATCGAGAATCCAACCGGCCAGGTCGATGGTGGTGGGGAATCGATCCCCGAGATGTGCCGAGAAGTCCGCAAAGACATAGAAGGCGCCCTTTGGCTCCACGAAGGTGACATCTGCCATGTCACCCAGCATCGCCATCATGGTGCGTCGCCTCTGGTCGAAGGCGAGACGCATCGTTTCCACCGAATCCCAGGGTCCGTTGAGGGCAGCGATGGCTGCTCTCTGGGCGATGTTGTTCACATTCGAAGTGAGATGGGATTGCATCCGCGCCGCCGCCGAGATCACATCCGTGGGTCCGGCCATCCATCCCACACGCCAACCGGTCATGGCGTGACTCTTGGAGACACCGTTGATGATGATCCAGCGGTCCTCCAGTTCAGATTCCACGATCGAGGTGAACTGGGCATCGCCATAGACGAGATGTTGGTAG
>WHTL01000060.1 GCA_009377735.1 Acidimicrobiia bacterium | reverse complement strand
GGCACGGGTGAGAACCATGGTGCGATAGAGACGCTTTAGGAGTTCGGTGTCCAAACCGGGGTCGTCACCAACGAGTTCCCCGTCCTCGTTGAGGTTCTGACGGATTTCCATCTCGGCCATTATGACAGGTCGTTTCGGGAATGGTTCGTTAAAGGGACCATATTCTGGCTCTCCCCCCACGCAGGTGGGGAGGGGGCACCTCCGCGACCGGATCGGGTCGCGGCTACCGAGGCCGTTTTGCCCCCAGGCGCCCCCCTCCCTGCTACGCAGGAACCTTCCCCCACTTCGGAAGTTCTACGGGAAGCTGATGACGGAGGACGCGGTGATGGTGCTTGCCAACGGAATGGTGATGAGCACCCTGCCGTGACTAGTTGGACTCGCAGCCGATGCCGTCGCCATCGGTGTCGAAGCCATGAGGGTCTGGAGGCAGGACTCTGAACTGCCCGTGGTCAATGTCGTCACAGTTGAGATCCGGCGGCGGTGGCGGAATGCACACATCCGGGTAGGCAGGGTCACAATTCTCGGGTCGGGTCGTTGTGGTTGTCGTGCTATGCGAAGTCGTTGTCGTGCTATCCGATGTCGTGGTCGTGGTCGAGGAGGTGGTAGTCGTTGACGTGGGCGGTGGCGGCTTTGGGGTGGGAAGATCCAGCGCCCGTGCCAGGAACGATGCCATTTCGTCACGTCTCACGTCCTCATTGGGACAGAACTCGTCATTGTCGGGTGGGTTGCATCCCGAGGTGACGTTCGCTTCGGCGATAGCATTGATGTCGTCTTCGAACACCGAGTTGTCATCGTCTTCAAAGAAGTTGGTGGCACTTGCGGGATAGGCGAAAGCCCGTCGAAGGAAGGCGGCCATGGCGCCTCGAGTGACTGATTCTCCGGGGCAGAAGTCCGTGTTCTCCGGTGGATTGCAGCCGGCGGTGATCCCCGCGTTCCTCAATGCGTTGATGTCTGCTTCAAAGACGGAGGCGTTGTCGTCGTCGAAGTAATCAGTGCTTACGCCCCGCAGATGCAGGGCACGTCGCAGGAAGGCTGTCATCTGCCCCCGCTCCACCGATTCGTCCGGACAGAACAGGTCATTATCCGGGGGGTTACACCCATGGGTGATGCCCTCTCGGGCGATCGCCTCGATCGCGCCCTCGTGCACATTGCCGTTATCGTCCTGGAATGATCCTCCCGGTGGCAACTCCTGAGCCATCACCAGGGAACCGAGTAGAACCACCATCACGGTGGAGAGGGCCACCACCCGCCTGAGAGCTTTGTCGACTCCTCCAGAGTCCGCTGCATTACGTCGCATCCACATGGAACGGACCGTACATGGCAAAACATCCCTGGGCGATGAAGGGAGGCTTAAAAGTCTGAAAACTCCCGAGGGGCGAGGGCCTCACCTCATTTGGACGAAGCGGCTCGCGATGGCGCCTTGATGCGGAGTCGGATGGTGAGGATCAGTGCTACCAGGAGCAAGGTCCCAACCAGCACCCAGCCGGGGGTGTATGAGCCGGTGGCGTCGATCAGTGCGCCCACGGCAGGTGGCCCGCTGGCGAACCCCACACCGTTACCCAACTGCATGATTCCCGAGGCGCGGCCCAGGCCATGTATCCCGACCCGGTCGATGATCACCACCCACGCCACCGAGTGCCAGGCCTGAACCGATATGCCGACCCCAAACGTCCCCAACCAGACGAACGCTGGGCCGTACGCACTCGCCAGGGCGATTGCTCCGACTCCGACAATGGAAGCCACCGTGATGATGATGAGAGCGGTGGTGGGACGATTAAACCGTGTTGCCACATTTCCCCATGCGATGCGGGAGACCACCCCAACCAGACCAAGGAATGCGGCGAGGATTCCCCCTGTCGCGGCGGTCTGCCCCACTGCTTCCTGGGCATAGAGAGGGAGAAAGGCAATCAGAGCCCCTAGTGCCATGGCAGCGGCCAATCCGATCACGGTGAGCCATATCACCACCGCCCTGGTACCCGGTTGCGCGGTCGACTCGGTGGATCTCTTCCTACCGCTTTCCGACGGAATGAAGTAGGGGGTGGCGATCAGCCCCAACACTGGGAGGATGGCACTGACGGCGAGGGCAATACGCCACCCGAAGAGAGCTGCGAGTGGGGGGAGCAGGAGACCAGACACCAAAAGTCCAAGTGGGGGACCGGCCTGTTTGAGACCCACCACCAGCCCGCGACGCGCCGCCGAGATGCGCTGGGCGATCACCCGATTGGTCACGGGATTCCCCGCACCGAGACCGAGACCACCGAGAATCGCACCACCGAGCAGGATGGGGTAGCTCGGAGCGCCTGCGGCGATCAGCAGCCCGATGGCACCCACCCCGAACAGACCAAGCATCACCTTGCGGGGTCCGGTATCCACCAACCCGCCCACAAAGGGAGATACAGCGGCGCCCGTCAGCGAGAAGGCTGTGAAGACAATCCCAAGCTCGCCCCTGGTGATCGTGAACTCTTCGATAACAAAACTAGACAAGACCGAGAGGGCGCCCTGTTGGTAGGTGGCCGTGACCATGGCGGCACCGAGGAGTGACACCAGCCCCAGGGCGCGACCACTGGGAATTCTCCTGTCTGACCGGACCCGTTTCACTGGCTCCACCCTATGCACCCCAAGACCTTGCTGGAACATGTGCCGCTGGGGCCAATGGTTGGGTGGTCTGTACCAATCTGAGACCGCGGTTGACGCTACTACTCACAAAAGGGCCTGTTTGGTGGGTTTGACAAATTGCTTGACGAACAGAGGCCTAGACCAATAAGGTGCTAGGGATGTTCCTCCCAGGGAGAGCACTTAGGTGGAAACCCAACCCAAGTACCGAGCAGCGCGTAACGCGGTGATGGATCTGATCTCCGCTCTCGATGTGGGTGATGCCATACCCCCCGAACGGGTCTTGGCGGCCGAGTTGGGAATCGCCCGTGCGACCTTGCGGCGCGCCATCGGTGATCTGGTGCGTGACGGAGTCCTGTTCCGCCGCCAGGGCGCTGGGACCTTTGTGGCAGAGCCTAAGATCGCCCAGCCCCTGACCATGACCTCGTTCACCGACGATATGCGTCGTCGGGGCCACCGGGCCGGGAGCCGGACATTGTCGATCGACCGGATTCTCGCTGGCGCCCGACTCGGGAGGCTCCTTTCCATCTCGCCATCTCAAGATGTGGTGGTATTCAACAGGCTGCGACTCGCCGACGATCAGCCCATGGCCATCGAGATACTCCATGTTCCCGCAGACCTCGTCCCGGGTCTCACCTCCGACGATCTGGTCGACACTTCCTTCTACCAACTTCTCTCCGTACGCTACGGCATAGAGGTGAGGTCGGGCACCCAGACCATCGAACCCACGGTCACCAACGACGAGGAGTCACACCTTCTCGGGTTGCCACTACACACGCCGGCGTTCTTGTTCGAGAGGATCTCCCACGATGCCGAAGGACGCACCCTCGAGTATGTGAGGTCCATCTATCGTGGTGATCGCTATCGGCTGACCACGGAACTACGCATGGATGACGGTCCGGGGATGGAGTCATGACGGCCCTATCGGACAAGGTTATTGTCGTCGCCGACATCGGACGGACCACCTGTCGGCTTGGTGTCGGCTCCAACGGAACCAGCGGGGTGGCGGCGCGGGTGGGGTGCCGAGTGGAGCCAGCCTCTCCGACCCCGGTGGCTCGGAGAGGATTCTTGGTGCCTGGTTGGAGGGTTGGCGCCAACTGGTCGAGATCCATCCCACTCTGGAGGAGAATTCAGTTTCCAAAATCGTCATCGGAACCACCGGCGGTCAACACTCACCGACCGCGGGAGCGAGGGTGGGTGACGGTCTCAGGCACCGGTTCGGGGGGGCGGAGCTGGTACTCACCAGTGACGTCGTGGTGGCACATGCCGGGGCTCTCGGGGGAGAGCCCGGTGTGGTCACCGTTTCAGGAACCGGTGCCGTCGCCCTTGCCGTCTCTGAGGACGGCAGTTATCGACTGGTAGACGGACATGGCCCGTTTCTCGGTGATGACGGCAGTGGGTTCGCCATCGGGCGCCGCGGGCTGCGGGCCGTACTCCGTCATCTCGACGGTCGTCCGGGAGGCTCGTCGGCGTTGTCCGAAAGGGCGACCGAGATGTGGGCCCTTGATGACATGGTCGACACCATCCAGTCCTCTCCAGGTGCTGTGAGGGCTATCGCCTCATTTGCCAATGAAGTGATCGAGGTCGCCGAATCGGGTGACCCGGTGGCCGAGGGCATCGTCACTGAGGCAGTCGGGCATCTAGCGGACACTACGCAGATCGCCATCGAGTCCCTCTCCGATGGCAAGACCAAGATCCCTGTCGCCCTCAAGGGCAGTGTTTTCACCGGTGGAAGACTGATCGAAGAGCTGGTGAGTCGAGAGCTCACCAAACGACATTCCGATGTGGTGATGAAGGTCCCATCGGGTGATGCCCTGGAAGGGGCGTTACTGCTGGGACGGGATCACGCCGGAATACACGAGTCGCTCATGATCCGTGCCACTCGCCAACCAACCTCAGATCGAGGGGTGGCGACGGCAGGTGTGATGGGCGCAAATCCCAGGAGGAAAAAATGAGAGTGATGAGAACGCTGGCCCTAGTGGCCATCCTCGCGCTGGTCCTGGCGGCCTGCGGTGGGGATTCGGAAGGCGGGGACACAACCGCGGCGTCTGCTGATACCGAGGCTCCTGCTGACACTGAGGCGTCTGCTGAGACCGAAGCACCCGCTGAGACCGAAGCACCCGCTGAGACCGAAGCACCCGCTGAGACCGAAGCACCTGGTACGACGGCAGGGCCCGCCACCGAAGGCGGCGATTCCCTCACCGTATGGATCATGGAGCCCGGAAACGACGAAGTGCAACGGGTCGTGGATGAGACCGCGGCGGCATTCGAAGAGCAGAACGAGGGCACGAGCGTCGAGATCCAGTATGTCCCCTGGGCCTCGGCCCATGACCAGTTCGTGACTGCGATCGGTGGCGGCCAGGTCCCGGATGTGGCCGAGATGGGCACGACCTGGACCGCAGAATTCGCCGAGCTCGGTGGTCTTGCCCCGGTCGAGGGCGGTCTTGGCGATGAGTACGTCGAGTCCCTGGTGGAAGCAGGCACGGTGGACGACACGGCCTACGGCTACCCGTGGTACGCCGGCGCCCGCGCCCTCATCTATCGCACCGACATATTCGAGGAGGCGAGCGTCGAGGTTCCCGAGACGTGGGAAGACCTGATAACCGTGTCTCAGACCATCGCCGAGAGCACCGATGTCGCCCCAATCCACATAGCGGGTGTGTACACCCACATGATGGTCCCGATGATCTGGCAGGCCGGTGGTGAGATCGCCACCCTCGAAGGCGACACCTGGACACCCGGTGTAGATACCGAGGCAGGTCGTCAGGCGCTGCAGACCTATGTCGACCTGGCGGAATGGTCACCGGAGGGTGCCATCCAATGGAACTCCGTAGATGTGCGCGATGCTTTCGCCAACGGCGACTCTGCCATGATGGTCGGTGGTGGCTGGGACCTGTCGGCCATCCTCGCAGCCAACCCTGACCTCGAAGGGAATGTGGGCGTAGCGATGCTCCCAGCCGGTCCCGGCGGGAACAACGACACCTTCGCCGGTGGTAGCCATCTGGTCACCTTCCAGGGGTCGGAGAATCCCGAACTGGCAAGTGCGTTCATCGATTTCATGCTCCAGCCGGAGAACGTATCGACCTTCGCCGAGCAGGTTGGTTTCTTGCCCGGTACCGTTTCGGGTGTGGAGGCTTCCAGCGCAGCAGGCGATGAGCTCTATGGTCCGTTCGTGACCCAGCTCGTCGATCATTCCCGCAGCTACCCCGCCACCGCTGGATGGGGTGCTGTCGAGGGTGATGCCACTCTCACCAACGGCATCCAGCAGGTGATGCAGGGATCGCTCAGTGTGGAAGAGGCAGCCGCTCAGATAGACGCCACCATGTCGGAACTCCTCAACGGCTAGAGACGTACCACATGGCAACTGCTCCGACCACAACCGAAGTCCGGGAGCGGGGGGCTCCCGGACGGTCGGGGCGGCAACGTTTCGACAACAACATCCTGCCGGTTCTTCTGGTGACACCGGCCATGATCCTCATCGTGGGACTCATCGGCTACCCGGTTCTCCGCACCCTTTATCTGTCCTTCCGCGAGGCAGGTCTGGCCTCGCTCACCACGGGCGAGTCGGAGTTCGTTGGTCTGGCGAACTACGCCGAGATTCTGACCGACTCCGGTCTCCGTCGTGCGGTGGTCGTGACCATAATCTTCGGTCTGGCCTGCGTTGCGGGCACCATGATCCTCGGTGTGGCGGTGGCTCTTCTGCTCAACTCCCAATTCCGAGGCAAGTATCTGGTCATGATTGCGGTCCTGCTGCCGTGGGCAATGCCACGGGTGGCAGCTGCCACCGTTTGGGAGTGGCTCTTTCACGACCAGTACGGGTTCGTCAACTGGGCGTTATCGGGATTGGGCTTCGACTTCGAGGGCAACGCCTGGTTCATCGATCCGTTCTCCGCTTTCTCCGCCATTGGAGTGGTGGTCATCTGGCAGAGCTTTCCGTTCGTAGCCATCGCGGTACTCGCTGGTCTTCAGACGATCTCCGATGACGTGTCCGATGCGACTCTGATCGATGGGGCCACCGGATGGCAGCGTCTTCGTTATGTGACACTTCCCATGCTCAAGCCGATCTTGTTGGTGATGGTGATCCTGTCGACCATCTGGGACTTCAAGGTCTTTGACCAGATCTATGTCATGACCGGAGGTGGTCCGGCCCGATCCACCGAGGTCCTCTCCATCGCCACCTACCGGGAGGCGTTCACCCAACTCAACTTTGGGCTGGGTTCTTCCCTCGCCATGTTCACCTTCGTGATACTCATCTTTTTCACTGTCATCTACATCAGACTCGTGCGCGACGAGGAGGCGATCTGATGACGACCAGGAAACCGGTGGGTCGATCACCCCTCGCCAGCGTCGGTATCTATCTCGGTGCAACGCTCCTCACCCTCTTCTCGGTTTTCCCCCTGTACTGGATGTTCATGACGTCGGTGAAACCACGGGCCGAGATCCTGACTTCCACCCCTGACTTCTGGCCCAGCGTCTGGGAGTGGGGCAGATACCTAGATGTGATCGAGAGGGGTTTTGGGCGTGCTTTGGGGAACTCGCTCTTGGTGTCTGTCGTGGTCACGGTCTTGGGGGTGGGAGTCTCTGCATTCGCCGGCTATGCCTTCGCCCGCATGAACGTGCCGCTGAAGAAGTACCTCCTCCTCGTGGTGCTGGCGACCCAGATGTTCCCCGTGGTGGTGATGATCATCCCCCTCTTCATCATCATGAGAAATCTCGGTCTGCTCGATCAGTTGTTGGGTTTGATCATTTCATACATGTCGTTCACCACACCGCTGGCGATCTGGATCCTGCGGGGTTTCTTTCGTGGCATACCCGACGATGTCGAGGAGGCGGCCCTGGTCGACGGCGCCACCAGATTTCAGGCAATCACACGGGTGGTGATGCCCATTGCAGCACCCGGTCTGAGTGCCGCGGCCATCTTCGTGTTCATCGCGGCGTGGAACGAATTCTTGTTCGCCCTCACCTTTGTCAAGGCTGAACCGATGCAGACCCTACCGGTGGCACTCCAGTCGTTCATCGGACGCGGTGCCACCGATCACGGCGCCATCATGGCGTTCAGCGTCCTGTTCACGTTGCCTGTGGTGATCTTCTTCCTCCTCGTCCACCGTCGTATCACCCAGGGCACACTGGCTGGGGCATTGAAGGGATGAGCCTTACCCGTTCCGACAGTCGCCCATCTCGCGAAAGGAAATCATGGCGATAGGCGTCTCCTACTTCGGCAATCGGATCCTGCGTCATGTTCGGAGCGACATGGAGGATCTTCGTGATCGTGGGTTCACCGGAGTTCTGCACACCTTCAGCGAAAACGACCTGAACTGGTATCGGGCACAGATGGGACAGATTGTTGCCGTGAGCCACGAAGTGGGTCTTGAGGTGCAGCTGGGTCCCTGGGGCATTGGGCATCTCTTCGGAGGTGAGGCCGAATCACTGTTCATGACCCAGAACCCCGAGCTGGGTCAGGTATTTGCCGACGGTCGCCGGGTGGGTGCAGCCTGTCCCAGTCGCCCCGAGGTGGCCCAATATCTCAAGGGTTGGATCGAGGCTGCCGTAGAGACAGGAGCCGACCGCATCTTCTGGGATGAGCCCCATTGGGCGCATCCCGTGCGATTCAACCAACCCGACGATGCCTGGACCTGTGTGTGTGAGGTGTGCCGACACGACTTCCGCGAGCTGTTCGGTGAGGAGATGGTCCCGCAGCTGACCGAGGAGGTGAGAGCTTTTCGAGAGCAGGTGCTCGTCGGATTGCTCACCGACCTCGTCGCCCATGTCGAGTCCCTTGGTTGCCGATCCACGATCTGTCTTCTTCCGACTGTCGACGGTATTCATGCGGTGGACTCCTGGGAGGAGGTGGCGGCAGTGCCACACCTCGATACGCTCGCCACCGATCCCTATTGGTCATTCTTCGACCGTGACGCGGACGAATGGGTGGGGGAGCAGGCCGGACGGATTGTCGAGCTGGCGGCCAGGCACAACACCACCCCACAGATTTGGATCCAGGGATTTGGTCTCTCTCCGGATCAGGCCGAAGAGATCCATGCCGCGGTGAATGCGGCCCGGCGAGCGGGTGTGGAGGATCTATGGACATGGGGCTTTGAGGCTTGTGGGCATATGAGCTATCTCGAGACCAAGCAGCCCGACGTGGTGTGGGAGATCCTCACCGAGGCCCTCACCGGTTCATGACAGAGATCGAGGGTGATCTCGACAGTCTCGACACCGAGGGGCGACTGGCCGCGGCCCGAGACCTTGACCTTCTGTCGGTTGAGCAACAGGTCGACCTGGTGATCAGGGAGAACGAAGTGGCTCTGGCGGCGGTATCCGAGGCCAGGGCGGCGATCGCCGATGTGGTCGACATGATCACCGAGTCCCTCGGCCGCGGTGGAAGACTCCTCTACTTCGGTGCCGGAACCCCGGGTCGCCTGGGGGTGCTCGACGCAGCCGAGGTATATCCCACGTTCTCGATGAGTGACCGGGTGCTCGGGGTGATCGCAGGAGGTGGCGATGCTCTTTCCACCTCCGCGGAGGCAAATGAAGACGACATGAGTCTGGGTCGAGATGACGTTGCCGGACTCGATGTCGGTCCCAATGACGTGGTTGTCACAATCTCGGCTTCAGGTCGCACGCCGTACTGTCGGGCCGTCATCGCGGCAGCCGGTGCGGCAGGAGCTCTAACGGTGGCGGTCGTCAACAACCGGTCGTCGCCATTGGCCGAGATTGCCGAGAAGGCCATCGAGCTGAACACCGGCCCCGAGGTGGTCTCGGGTTCGACACGGATGAAGGCTGGTACGGCCCAGAAGGTCGTGCTCAACATCCTCTCCACACTTCCCATGGTGCGATTGGGTCACACTATGGGAGACCTGATGGTTGGTCTCCGGGTCAGTAACGAGAAGTTGGCGCGACGCGCACAGCGAATCCTCGTGGAGGCCACCGGGGTCACCCCCGATGAGGCAGCACAAACCCTCAAGTCCGCTCACAACGACGTGAAGGTAGCCGTGGTGATGCTCCTACGGTCCCTCTCACCGGATGAGGCGAGGGAGCGTCTCCAGTCGGTGGATGGGCACGTGGGGAAGGCGATTAACCCCTAATCCCGGACGATCCAGAAGAGTCGTGCCGATTCGGGATGGAGATTCCGCCAACCTTTGATGGCATCGCGGGTGACGAGGAGCGCATCACCCGGACGGATGACCGGCGCTTCCTGTTCCAGTTCGATCTGGACCAATCCGTGTCCGATCAACACCAGCTCGGCACCCTTGTGTATTACCGGTGGTCCACCGCGTTCGCCCGGGTTGAGTGTGATCAGGTGGGCTCGGAGACCGGCCGCTGGGTCATCGAGTAGCGAGACGATGCCCCTTCTCGACGGAATCCGATCTCGACGGGCAAGGATGTACCCCGGATCGGGTCGGTGGTCCAGCAACTCATCGAGTGACACCGAGAGGGCCTCGGAAAGGGTAAGCAATGTGTCCAGAGCCAGGCCACGATGCCCCGACTCCACCTGGGATACCGCACTGGGGGAGACGCCCGCCAGACTGGCGACGTCTGTCTGGGTGAGGCCCCGCTCGGTGCGGACGCGACGTATTCCCTCTGCGAGACGACCCAGGGCACGTACCTCGGTGAGAGCCAGTGTCTGGTCGTCGCGTTGAATGTCGAGGATCCGTCCCCCGATACCGGGGCGGCTTTCGGCCTTGAGAACCCGAAGCCGGTTGTTGTTGTGCTCCAACACACACTGTGTAACCCGTTGCACCGGCGCCAGGATCTCACCCGATCCGGCCCGGCTGGACCTCCAGTAGGCGAACGCTCCGAGGTCGAAAAGCCGAGGACATGTCCTGGCAAAGAACGCCAGGGCACGGTCGGGGCCTAGACGACGAACCAGGGTGTCGAGGTCTCTGATGACGATACGAGCGCCCGGTTTACGACCCCTTTCCACGATCACCTCCTCCAAGGTCATGGGGTCGGCGTGGATGGCCCCGGGTCTGGCGTCGATCAACTCAACGTCGGATGGAATTTGGAGACCGGCATCGTCATTGAGTATCACCACGGTTCGGGGGGACTCACCCGCTTCCAAGAATGCCGTTTCGATCAGGTCATGTAAACCATCGTCATCACCGACCCAGACCACATTGTCACCGGGGATGAGCCCATCGAGCAGGTCATCGAGGCTTTCGATACCGGTGCTGGATTGGGAAGGTCGACTGGTCATTTCTATAAGCCATGCTAATACTCAATTGCTCTGTTGTCTGTATCAGTGTTAGATGCTCCTAAGGAGGTGCCCACCATGACCATGCCCAGTCCCAAACATCCCATACCCGAGGCATCGACCGAGGAACTCCGTAGTGAACTGATGGAATCCCTTGAATATCACAAGGGTCGCCTCGCTGCGGCTGCCTCCCAAGACGATGAGATCAGCCATGCCATGCTCAACCGAAGTGAGCGCACGGTGGAACAAATTGAGGCTGCACTGGAGCGGATCGAGATCGGGGAATACGGTCTTTGTGACACCTGTGGTGACTGGATTGGCATCGATCGGCTCAACGCCCTGCCGCATGCCTCCGACTGCACCGTATGCGCTTCCGCCCCGACCCGAAACCAACGCTTCGCGAGATAGGTGTGATCTGTGGTCGTTCTCACCACCCGATCTGAGGTAGCCCTCGTCATTGGTGCGGAGCTGAGCACCGTCTGGTCATCACACCGGGGGTTACAAAGCCATCCGTCGGTGGTTGCCGTGGATCGACGACGACACATCAGATCCTTCGGTCGCGAGGCCCAAGCCCCCCGGCGGGGACGCCATCGGGTGACGAACAAGATCGCACCTTTCGCCATCGGTAGTCTTTCCGACCCGGACTTGGCACGTGCCTATGTGGACTGGCTTATCAGGAGCGTGACTCCACACCGGCATCGAGGTCTGGCAGTGATCGTGGCACCGCCGATCGGGTCGACGGTGGTCGACCGGGCGAGATGGGAGGAGATCATCAGATCGGTTGGGGTGCATCCCATCGTGGTAAACCGGCTCATGGCTGCATCTCTGGGACTCGGAAACCCATCGGAGCCCGATCGGGCCAACATGGTGGTGGAGGTCGCCGACGGTGTGGTCGAAAGCATCGTCGTAACAGACGACGGTCCCGTGTCCTCTGGACGTAGGGCCCTCGAGGAAAATCGTCGACCGGAGATGCTGGCGAGGATGATCGCAAACGAGTTGCGATCGGTTGATCCAGATCATGAATTGGACATCCGTGACCAGGGCATTCAGCTCCTTGGCAGGAGCCTTCCCCACAGTCTCATCGCGGGATTGGAGTCCGATCTCGGAGTTCGGGTGTATCCGGTTCAGGATCCGAACGGCGTTGTGATCTCCGGTCTCCGGAGTGCCCTTGACATGTTCAGACCGTCACTAGTCAATGGTCTGAGCGAGCGCTAGCAGCGACCCGTCGGGGTCCTCGGAGAGCTCTTGATTGACCGCCACCACCACGGCCGATATCGGAACGGCCAGGAAGGCTCCCAGGATTCCGAAGGCGATTCCTCCCACCGATAGCGCCAGCAGGATCACCAGAGGATGGAGTTGCATCGTGCGTCCGAAGACGATGGGGTAGAGGATGTCACCCTCGAGCCGTTGTACGAGCAGGATGATGGCGAGGACAATGAGAGCATCGGTGAGACCACCGTTGACAAGAGCCACGGCCACCGCAACCAGACCCGAAGTGAAGGCGCCGATGACGGGGAGGAACCCTCCCACGAATACCAGCATCGCCAACGGCAGGACCAGGGGAACGCCAAGGATGAGGAGGCCAATGCCGATGGCCAGAGCATCGATCAGGCCCACGAGAGCGAGACCTCTGACGTATCTGTTCAGGGTGTTCCATCCAACCACCACACCCCGCTTCAGTCGGTCGGCTCGCTCGGGAGACAGCCGGTTGAGGGCCTTGTCGCCGAATCGGTCCCCATCCTTGAGCACGAAGAACACAACCACTACTGATAGCAGAGCGCCCAACAGGACCTGCACCGCGGCGGCGGCACCGCTCAGGAACCCGGTGCCGAGACGTCCTGCCTGTTCGGTGAGCTGTTCCTGGATCATGGCGGTGTACTCGTTGAGCTGTGCCTCGGAGAGACCGAGGGGGCCATCGACCAGCCAGGCGAGTAGGGCGTCGTAGGCATCGCTGACGTCGGAAACAAGAGGTTGCAGACCCTCGACCAGACTGGGACCAACCAAGAAGCCCAAACCCACGACGACCAGCGTTACTGCCACCATCGCCGTCGTCGTGGCCAGAGCTGGTCGCCACCCCCGACGTTTCAACCACGCCACCGGCCCCCACATCAACGAAGCGGGGAACAGGGCGAGCACGGTCGCCACCACGACCACTGCCACTTCCCGGGACACTAAGAAGAGGACATAGACGACGCCGAACACCGCCAGCAGCCGCCAAGAAATGGCAGCGAGCTGCTGCAGTCGGTCTGGAACAGGCCCCGTATCCGTTTTTGGCCCTACACGCATTAGGCAACGTTAGAGTGCTGGCCACGACATACGGTGGTTTAGGCAGGTAGTTGCTGTGTCAGCGTGCCCTGTTCACCATCGATCCGTGCCGGTCTTCCCAGCCACAACGAGGCCTGCCGCTCTCCATGACCAAAGGGGAGGTCGTGGACGACCGGAATCCCGAGGTCGCCAAGACGATCATCGAGCACCCGACGCAATACCTGGGGGTCGCCGCACCGGATGAAGTCGCCGCAGGCGATCCCAACCGCGCCGTCGAAGAAGCCACTGCGTCGGAGTTGTGTGAGGAACCGCTCGATCCGATAAGGGTGTTCGTCCACATCCTCCAGAATGGCGATGGCTCCATCGGCGGGAAGGAAGCTTTCTGTCCCGGCCATCGCAGCAAGAAGGCTCACCGTCCCACCCACGAGCGGCGCCGTCACCTCTCCGGGCTGGGAGGCCGCACCCTGGAGATGCAATATCTCTTCGTCGGGTTGTTTCATTAGGGCGTTTGCGAGACCTCTCTTGGACCACTCGTCCCCGGAGTGATCCCCGGTCCCCGCGATCACCGATGTCCCTGGCATAGGAGCCCACAACGAAGCAACTCCCAGCCTGCGCCCCAGCGTCTGATGGAGGGCGGTGATGTCTGACAGGCCGGCGACGATCTTCGATCCCGCCTCAGCCATCCTGTCCCAGGGGAGATCATCCACGTATCGGGGGGTACCGTCACCGCCCCGCACACAGAGAATGGCCGCAACTTCGGGATCGAACCAGGCATCTACCAGGTCGGATGCCCGCTGGGAGTCGGTCCCGGCGAGGAATGGGAGACCATGGCCACCATTCTCCCGTAATGATGCTGACTCGACCGGATCCAATCCGACGGAACGGAGCCAGGTGAGACCCCGGTCAATGCGGTCCGGGAGAGCGGGACCGGAGGGGGCAATGACCGCCACACGATCCCCTCTCGCCAAAAGCGCGGGCATTGTCATTTTCGGCAGTGAAACCATCTTCGGAAGTTAGTGTCTCCTTCCCCCTCCGGAGGAGGAAACATACCGTCCTACGACGGTCGTGGCAGGGTCGGCTGCATCCATTCTCGTCCCAGGGGCCTGGCAGCATCCCTGCCGCCAAGAACCTGCACCACCCCTAGATCACCCGACCTGAATCCCACCACAGAACCGGCCATGTAGGCACGCCAGGTGCGGAATCGTGAATCGTCGGCGATTCGACGTGCCTCGTCGGCTTCGGACTCGATTCGTCGTGTCCACTCGGTAAGGGTGAGTGCGTAGTGCGGCCGTAGCTGCTCGACATCGAGTAGCTCGAATCCCGCGTCCTCGAGTTCGGTCACGGCTCTCGATGCGGGGGCCAGGGCGCCGTCGGGGAACACGTAGGTGCCAACGAACCCAGGATTGTCCTTGGCAAGGTCACGGGTTATCCCACGCTGACCCGTCGTAATCCCGTGGTTGAGGAATCTTCCGCCCGTTGCTGTCCGCTCGAAGGCTGTATGGAAGTAATTGGAGAGCTGATCCGACCCGACATGTTCGAACATACCCACCGACGCCACGGCATCGAACTGCTCCTCGACGTCGCGGTAG
>WHTL01000387.1 GCA_009377735.1 Acidimicrobiia bacterium | reverse complement strand
GCCTCCGTCCCCCAGACTCCCAACGGCTGCCTCATGTCTCTCTTCGCGCATGGTCGGGGCCTCCCCGTGGTTCTGTGCGGATTTTTGACGCGTTGGAGCAAGTTTCTACGCGCAGAACGGTGATGATCCGTCGCCGCCGTCGTTCTGTGCGGATTTTTGACGCGTTGGAGCGAGTTTCTACGCGCAGAACGGTGTCTCGGTGCCGTGGACATGGCTATTCGGGGAGGTCTCCGCCTACCTCTTCGACGTTGTGGGCTAGTTCGGCGAGGGCTTCGTCCTGTTCTGTCAGAGCGGCCGACTCCAATTCGTGGCTGAGTGCTTCGAGGTCTGCGCCACCTGCCATCATCGAAACCAGCTGCTCCAGGGGTAGTTCATCCTTGGTGAAGTCACCGGAAACCCGACCACGGCGGAGGATTACGAAATGATCTCCCACCGGGTAGGCATGATGGGGGTTGTGTGTGATGAATATGACACCGATCCCGCGCTGCTTCGCGTGGAGGATGTACTTGAGAACGACACCGGCCTGCTTGACCCCTAGGGCGGCAGTGGGCTCGTCGAGGATAAGCACCCGAGCTCCGAAGAAGACGGCGCGGGCAATGGCTACCGACTGCCGCTCACCACCTGAGAGGGTCCCGACGGGTTGATCAGGGTCGCGGACATCGATCCCCATCTTGCCCATCTCGTCCCGAGTGACCTGTTTCGCCTGCTCGATGTCAAAGCGACGCACTGGGACTGACCCCTTCGTGGGTTCGGAGCCCAGGAAGAAATTCCTCCAGATCGACATGAGTGGGATCATCGCCAGATCCTGGTAGACCGTCGCGATGCCCAGCGCACGGGCGTCCCTGGGTGAGTCGAAGTCGACCGGCGAACCGTCGAAGCGATACTCCCCCTTGCTTGGTTTGTGAACTCCCGACAGTGTCTTGATGAGCGTTGACTTCCCAGCCCCGTTGTCCCCTAATAGACATGTCACCTCGCCGGCGCGTACAAACATCGAGACGTCCTCGAGGGCGATCACATTTCCGAAGTACTTACTGAGGTTGTCAACCTCCAACAGCTTGTGGTCGTTCACCACCGCTATCTCCTCTGTGCCCGCTGTCGAACTGCATTGTTGAAGATCACCGCGAGGATGAGAATCCCTCCCACGAACACCTGGAACCAATCGCCGTCTATCCCCGTGACGATGATGCCCTGTTGCACCATGGAGAAGACCAAGGCGCCCAGGGCAGCACCCACCACGGAGCCATAGCCGCCGGTTAGGAGAACCCCTCCCACGACTGCAGCGATGATCGCCTGCAACTCGATGAGAGTCCCCCGAAGGGAGTCAGCGGTACCCGTGTCCGCTACCTGGGCCATTGCCACAAAGAACCCGGCAAAGGCAGTGCATACAAAGAGTGCGATCTTGAGACCGGTCACCGGCACCCCAACATTACGGGATGCCTCCTGATCACCACCGACACCGAAGATCCAGTTTCCAGCCCGCGTGCGTGTCAGCACGAAGGCGCCCACCACTACGAAGAGGGCCCACCACAGGATGGCAACATCGAAATTGGCGCCACCGATGTTGATAGATGAGCCGATCAGGCTGGTGATGGTCTCGGAGCCCGGTATTTCGTCGAACCCTCCCAGCTGGGTTCGATTGGTCATGGTGCGTGGAATCGCAATCGCCAGGCCACGGAAGATAAACAATCCGGCGAGTGTGATGATGAACGACGGAAGTTTGGTGCTTTGCACCAGGGCCCCGTTGGCCACACCCGCCACGACAGCGAGCATGAGGGTGATGATCAGGGCGGGAAGCAAAGGCAACGCCAATCCCCCGGCAGCGGAGGGAGAGACCATCACCATCAGTGCCATGCCGCTGAACCCGAGTACCGACCCGATCGACAGATCGAATTCGCCCCCGATCATGAGCAGCGCCACTGCCACCGCCAGTATGCCCAGAGGAGCGGCTCTGTTGAGAATGGCTGCGGTGGTCGCCATGCTGACGAAATTGTTGTCGAATGCCACCACCGCAAAGAGAGCCCACACGATTATGACCGCGAGAATGGCTCCAACGGCTGGCTTCCCAGCCACCCTCGCCAAGAAGCCCACCTCTCGCACCCGCTCGTCAGACGGGGCGTGGGTGGTCTCCTCGGTTCCCTCAGGCTTGTCGGTGGTTTCGGTCACTGGGTCTAACAGACCACGCTCTCCTAGCGCACGCCCCTCTCGGCGGCATCAATCACATCGGCAGCAGTGTCGGCGGTGACGATCTGTGGGCCGGTCATGGTCACCCCCGAAACCGATCCGAGTGGGATGGCACCCGTCTCGAGGTATAGGGTCAGATAGACGATGGGCAGATACCCCTGCAGATACTGAGCCTGGTCGATAGCGAAGGACATCTCCCCGTCCACGATGGCTGTGAGCACCTCGGGAGCGAGGTCGAAGGTGGCCAGATTCACGTCGTCACGACCACTCTCCCGCACCGCTTCCAGTGCCGGGAGTGCCCCGGTGGGTCCCAAGGCGAGGACACCGTTGATCTCGTCGGTGAGCGCTCCTGACACCGATGCTTGGGTTCCGGCGGGGTCGGAGAGCTCGACAGGGAGCACCTCCACGTTCCCGCCCAGACCTTCGGTGAATCCGTCGCATCGGGCATCCAGGGCCGCATTCCCTACCTCTTGATTGACACACAGAGCGTCGGTAACGCCGTCTTCGGCCATCTGCCCACCGGCGAGAAGCCCTGCTTCGAACTCCGTTTGACCGACATGGGCGAGAACACCCAGCTCGGCGAAGCTATCTGATCCAGAGTTCATCGAAACAACAGGAATCCCGGCTTCGACCGCAGCCGTAATCGGTTCACTCAAGGCGTCGGCATCAGGAATCGTCACCACCAGACCATCCGGCTGGGAGGCGACGGCGGCGTCGATGATCTCCCCCATTTGCACCATG
This sequence comes from Acidimicrobiia bacterium, assembly GCA_009377735.1. Taxonomy (GTDB): domain Bacteria; phylum Actinomycetota; class Acidimicrobiia; order Spongiisociales; family ZC4RG35; genus WHTL01. The sequence continues at coordinate 310 of WHTL01000387.1, read as the reverse complement.
TCGAAGGTGCCTGGTGCCTGGTACTCCACCTCCACGCCCATATCCTGGGCGGCCGCATCGACACCGTTGGCTGCGACCGACCAGAAGGGGTCGCCCGATTGCCCATGGCTGACTACCACGAACCGATAGTCACGTTGGGCAACCGCGCCCTCATCACCTGAGGCAGCCGTGGTCGTGGCACCATTTGCGGCGGTGGTCGCAGCCGCAGATCCGGCAGTGGTGTCTGCCGTGTCACCGGTATCGGCCGAGGTGTCTGCGGCACTCGTTTCTGCCGCGGCGCCTGTCGTATCTCCACCTTCCGCACTGGGGT
>WHTL01000056.1 GCA_009377735.1 Acidimicrobiia bacterium | reverse complement strand
TGTGGGATCGGCCGACGCCATCTTCCAGAACCTCAATGTGATCGACGATGAGGAGCCCGACTTCCTCTTCGTTTTCGGGGCCGACCACATCTATCGGATGGATCCCTCCCAGATGCTGGACGCCCACATCGAGAGTGGTGCTGGAGTGACCGTTGCCGGAATTCGTGTTCCCCGCGTGGAGGCGTCGGCGTTCGGTGTGATCGAGATCGAGTCCACCGGTACCCGAATCGCCCGATTCCTCGAGAAACCCACCGATCCTCGGGGCCTGGCAGACGATCCCGACAGTGTGCTCGCCTCAATGGGCAACTATGTCTTCACCACAGACACGCTTCTCGACGCCCTCGCTACCGATGCAGAGGATGCGGACTCCAGACACGACGTGGGTGGAGATCTGATACCCCAGATGGTCGACAAGGGCCTCGCCCACGTTTATGACTTCACGGACAACGAGGTTCCCGGGGTCACCGAGCGGGACCGGGGCTATTGGAGGGATGTGGGGACACTCGACACCTACTTCGATGCCCACATGGATCTGGTATCGGTGGAACCCGTGTTCAATCTCTACAATGAGGAATGGCCCACCTTCACCGTCAACGACGTGGCGCCGCCGGCCAAGGTAGTGGCCGTGGGCGACCACGGACCCGGCGAGATCTCCGAATCCCTCCTCTCCAACGGGGTCATCGTCTCCGGTGCCTACATTCACAGATCGGTTCTGTCACCCGGGGTGAGGGTGGCACCGGGCGCCACCCTCGAGGGTGCCATCGTCATGGACAACGTCAGTGTCGGAGAGGGTGCAACCATCCGCAACGCCGTCATCGACAAGAACGTCGTCGTCCCCCCAGGTGCGGTGATCGGCGTCGACCCCGAACGAGACGAAGCCCGGTTCACCCGTTCCCCCGGCGGTATCGTGGCCCTAGCCAAGAACGAAGAGATAACAGAACCGGAGTAGGGCACTTAGTTGGGCGACCTCCGCGATGTGATCGGGCCGCTACGCGGGGCTGTTTTGCTTATCATGAGGGAATGATCCGCACCCAGATCTCGCTCACCGAAGCACAGATCGAAGCTGCCCGCCGTGAGGCGGAACGTAGGGGAGTGTCCCTGGCCGCCCTGATCCGTGAGGCATTGCAACACGAGCTGGAGGGAGGCGACACCCAGCGGGTGTTGGAACGGGCGCGTCATGCGATTGGCGGATTCCAGTCAGGAACCTCAAACACGAGCCGCGATCACGACGAAGTGCTCGCCGAGTCGAGACGCTGGTGATATTCGTCGGCATATCGGCACCTCTATACCCTGCTGGACGAGGATGATCAACACCATCGGGATGCCGGTATCTGTTGGGCGAGGCTTCTCGGGAGAGAGCAGCTAAGCACCCACAATTATGTGGTCGTCGAGACCTCTGCACTCGTACAGCGACGGCTAGGAATGGCCGCTGCCGACCACTTCCACGAGTACCTTCTCCCCGTCATCGACGTGACGGTGGTCGAGCACTCCACACATGACCGCGGGGTGGAGCGTGGCGTAGCGCCGGCAAACGAGAACTGTCCCTTGTGGATATATGCAGTTTCGTGGTTATGAGCGATCGCGGGTTGTCGACCGCTTTTGCATATGACGGCGACTTCGTGGCCGCCGGGTTCGAGCAGTACAGACCCTCCTGAACCCACCGGGCGACGAAGCCCGGTTAACCCGTTCCCCGCTGGCATAGTCGCCCTCGCCAAGAACGAGGAGATCACCGAACCGGAGCAATGGCGTCTGCCGGAGTCGCCCGGATCGAGTTGATCCCTCCCGAGCCAGGTCAGCTGTCAGCTTGCTCGAGAATCAGGGCGGTGAAGCCTCTGCGGATAACCACCCCGCACATTTCTTCTCGGTGCTTGTGAGGGTCGGCGTCGGCGAGGATACGCCAGGTGCCTTCCGGGAGTGTCATGTCCTGATCATGGCTCGCGGTGTTGAAAACGAGAAGGAGATCGGATTCTGTCGGGGTCGTGGCACTGCCGTGATATCGGGCTATGAGACCCCCCCGATGCGGTTCCCATTCGTCGGAGGAGAGGGAGTTTCCTTTTGTGTCCAGCCAGGTAATGTCGCCGAGGTAGTCACCGTCGGATCCTTCGAGCCATTCTGATCGTCGCAGAGTCCTGTGATCACGACGGATCCTCGCGAGTATGGAGACGAAGGAGACCAGATCATCGTTCCGCTGCTCCCAATCGAGCCAGGAGAGCTCGTTGTCCTGGGCGTAGGCATTGTTGTTGCCTCTCTGGGTATTTCCCAGCTCGTCACCCGACAGCAGCATCGGGACTCCTTGGGAGCAGAAGAGTACGGCCAGCATTGAGCGGGTGCGGCGAGCCCGTAAATCGAGGACTTCCGGATCGTTGCTGGGTCCCTCTACTCCCGAATTCCAGGATCGGTTGTCGCCATGTCCGTCGGCATTGTCTTCGGCATTGGCCGTGTTGTGCCGGTGGTCGTAGGAAACGACGTCCCGCAGGGTGAAGCCGTCGTGTGCCGTAATCAGATTGATGGATCTGAGTGGCCCCTTCCACCAGAAGCGATCCTGGGATCCGCTGAGACGGGTTGCCAGTCCGGCCATGTGCCGCGGACCCTTCCCCCAAACGCTCCGGATGTCGTCGCGGAAGGCATCGTTCCATTCCGCCCAGCTCTCAGGAAAGTTGCCCACCTGATAGCCGTCCGGCCCTACGTCCCATGGCTCGGCGATCAGCTTGACATCGCTAAGGACGGGGTCGTATTCGATGGCAGCAAAGAACTCAGCCGCCCTGGAGAAGGCATGAGGGTCGCGACCGAGGGTCACTGCCAGATCGAATCGGAAACCATCGACCCCCAGACCCTCCACCCACCATCGTAAAGACGAGAGGGTGAGGTCGAGGACATGGGGTTCGGTCATGTCCACCGTGTTTCCAGTTCCTGTCCAGTCGATGTAGTGGCCGTCTCCGGTGAACCGGTACCAGCCTGCCTCATCGAGACCACGGAACGAGAGGTGTGCACCGCCACTGCCACCCTCGCCGGTGTGGTTGTAGACCACATCGACGACGACCTCGATCCCAGCCTGGTGGAGACGGTCGACCATTTGGCGGAACTCCTCGATCTGGGCGCCAAGGCTCGATGAGGCATAGCGACTCCAGGGGGCGAAGTAATTGATGGGGGAGTAGCCCCAATTGTTGGTGAGACCGAGATCGAGGAGGAATGGCTCGGTGATGGCCTCGGCGACCGGCATCAACTCCAGGGTGGTGACACCCAGCGTGACGAGATGCTCAATGATGGCATCCGAGGCAGCACCCAGGAAGAGACCCTGGTGCTCCGGGGGAACCGCCGGGTGACGCATGGTGAGATTACGGACGTGCGCCTCATAGATGACCGTGTCCTCCCAGGGGACCCGTGGCTTGGTGGTGGCGAACCTGTCTGGGTCGGTAACCACTCCCCGTGGCACTTGGGGGCCACTGTCGGCGGAACCCGGGTGTGGCATGGAGAGCGTGGAATGGTCACCGTCGTAGGATCCGGTGACTGCCCGCGCGTAGGGATCGATGAGGAGCTTGGAGGGATCACAACGCACCCCATTCCTGGGGTCCCAGGGCCCGTGTACCCGGAACCCATACTCCTGGCCCACTTCTAGCCCGGTCACGGTGCCGTGGAAGACGCCATCCAACGGACCATGGAGGGAGATGGTCTCCTCGTCGCCACCGGTGACGACACAGAGCTCGACGCCAATGGCATTGGGTGCTCGAACCGCCACATTCCAACCCTGGTCGTGGCGGGTGGCGCCGAAGCGGGTGTGGTCGCCGATCCCGATGATCTTCATGAGGCATCATCCACCTTAGGAGTCCGTGGTCACCGGGTTCAGGGTTTACACGACCACGGTGTCCAGGGGTCCTGGCCCTGGCTGGCGTAGTAGTTGGTGAGCCAGGCAGTGGTGCCGATGTTGGCCTCACCGTTGAAGACCGACGCCCCACCGAAACCAGCTTGGGAGCTCGCCGACGCCCAGGTCGATGGGATGAACTGATAGAGACCGGAGGCACCGCTATAGGGGTTGTAGGCGCTCGAGTCACCGTTGCTCTCACAATCCATAACCCGGAGCGCTCCTTCCACTCGCTCGGCAGGAAAGTATGCGGAAACGGTGCTGCGCCACTGCTCGACCCCGGGTCCAGATCCTGGTGGTGGCTCCTCACCTGGGGGTTCGGTGGTTGGAGGCGGCTCCGTAGTGGGTGGCTCCGTTGTGGGGGGTTCTGTTGTGGGGGGTTCTGTGCCTGGTGGCTCGGTGCCTGGTGGCTCGGTGCCTGGTGGCTCGGTGCCCGGTGGCTCGGTGCCTGGTGGCTCAGTTGTCGGCGGTTCCGTGCTCGGTGGTTCCTCTTCGGGTGTTGTGGTGGGTGGTGCTTCGTTGTCGTTCCGGTTCCGCTCCTCCTCCCGACGTCGTGCCGCCTCCTCTGCCTGGGCTCGCTCGGCGTCGGTGAGGGCTGCCCTGTAGTCGGCATCGGCGGCGTTGGCAGCGGCTATTGCATCGGCAACGTCGGAGTCGGCGGCGGCATACACCTCCTCGAGATGACCCACCTCCGCCTCAACCTCCTCCTGCAATTCGGCGATCTGGGTCTTCTCCAATTCCATCTCGGCCTGTAGCTCTCCGAGTTGACGGTTGAGGGTCGCCACCCGGTTTATCTCCGACTGGGACTCCGAGATCATCCCCGAGATGGTCTCCTCCGCCACTAGGGACTCCTCGACCCCGGTAGTGAGGAAGACCGCCGACGGGCTTGAAATCGCCTGGATATATGCATCGGTTGTCTGACGACGTGCCTCCCCCTCACGGCTCTTCTTCTCCGCCGTCGTTTCGTCGACGTCCCGCTGAAGCTCGCGAGCGCGGACCGAAACGGTGGTGAGCTCATCGGAGAGCTGGTTGACTCGGGTGATGGTCTCGGCGAGGTCGGCCTCAATCTCGGAGCGGTCATCGACCGCATCGTTCAAGAGACCCTCGGCTTGTTGCTTCTGTGCCTTCGCACGATCCACCTCCTCCTCGGTCTCAGTGACGGGTGTGGCGAGAAGGCCCGGAGCCAAGAGGACCGTGAGCAGTGTCAGCGCGACGAAAGCTAGGAGTCGTGGTTTCTTCATGGGGGAGAGGAGCCATGTTATGTCGAGGTCGCGACACACCACAACCTGGAAGGTGGTTCGGAGGTTGGGTGTTAGCCGAGGGCGCTGAAGGTGTCACAGGAGGCGGGGTCGCCGGCCTCATAGCCCTGGGTGAACCATTGCATACGCTGCTCCGAAGAACCGTGGGTCCACTGCTCGGGGTTCACCATGCCGGTCGCCTGCTCCTGGATCCGGTCGTCACCGACGGCGGCGGCGGCCTCAAGGGCCTCATTCACCTCGCCCTGATCCAGCTCGATCAACTCCCCCTGCGGCGCGTCCTCACCCACATAGAGAGTGGAGGCCCACACCCCGGCAAAGCAATCCGCCTGGAGCTCCATGGCAATGGAGAGGTCGTTGGCGGCCCCCGGGTTTTGTTGTTGCAGTTGTCGGACCTGATCTGCGATGCCGAGCAGGGCCTGGACATGATGACCGAACTCGTGGGCGATGACGTAGTCGGGGGCGAAGTCGCCGCTCGCCCCGAATCGCTCCCGCAACTCGGTGAAGAAACTGAAGTCGACGTACATCGTCTGGTCGAGCGGGCAGTAGTGCGGTCCCACGGCTTCGGTGGCCCCGCCACAACCGGACTGGGTAGAGCCCTCGAAGAGAACGAATTGAGGCGAGGCGTAGGCTTCGGTCTGTCCTGCCTCGGCGAATACCTCGGTCCAGAGAGCGTCGAGGTCTGTGTAGACGGCATTCATCTTCGTCTTCAGTGCGGCATCGGGATCCTCGGCCGGGTTGACAGTTGGCACCGGTCCCGCATCTTCCTGGGCTTGCTCGGGGGGTGCCAGCTGTCCGGCCAAGCCACCGAGATCACCAAACTGGCCGCCGCCCAGACATTGGGTGAGGATGATGATGAGGACGATGATGAGGCTGCCACCTCCCCCTAAGGCGATGCCACCTCGGCGGCGTCGGCTACTGCCCGGCGCTCCGCGCCGATCCTCTATGTTGGGGTTGGTTGGTGTCTTCTTGTAACGGACCACCTTGCGGTGCCTCCTCTAGCTTGCCAGTTTATGTTATCCGTCCCCGGGGCGGCTGTGTGGTCACTGCGGGCAACTCACCGGTGATCCGCTAGTCGTCATACCACCTACAATTGGGGGCATGTTCGGTCGACAGCGTCAGACCCAAGTAATCACGGCTTCAGAGGCCCTTCCGGGACGGGAGGAGCCTATCCGTATCAACCCCAAGCACCTGGTATTGGGAACGGCCACCGTGCCCCCATTCCCCGAGCACACCAAGATCGCCGTTTTCGGGTCCGGCTGCTTCTGGGGTGTGGAGCGTCGCTTCTGGCAGAAGGACGGTGTCTGGTCGACTGCAGTGGGATACGCCGGTGGCGCCACCCCCAACCCGACCTATGAGGAAGTGTGTTCGGGGAGGACCGGCCACACCGAGGCGGTCCTGGTGGTGTACGACCCCGAGAAGATCACCTATGAAGAGCTTCTCGCCACGTTCTGGGAGATCCATGATCCCACCCAGGGAATGCGCCAGGGGAACGATGTGGGTACCCAGTATCGCTCCGCGGTCCTGGCAATATCGGAGGAACAGCGGGTCTCCGCCGAGAAGTCACGGGATCGTTACCAGGAGGTCCTCACCGAGAGAGGCTTCGACGAGATCAGGACAGAGATCGAAGACCTGGACGATTTCTACTACGCCGAGGACTACCACCAGCAGTATCTGGCGAAGAACCCCAACGGCTACGACTGCCACTCCACGACAGGGATTCCCTTCCCGCGCTGAGGGTTACGTCTCCTCACGCACGTCGTAGAACTCCTTGACGATCCGGCGTCGCCTTCGGCGATGACGCTCCGAGGATCCAGGAAGGAGATGTTCCAGACACATATCGTCTGACATGAGCTCCCGGTCGAGGGTTTCGGTTAGGACCAAGGGACGTGGTTCGTCGTTGGCTGCGGGGAGTCGGTCGGCATCCTCGATCACCCGGACCGGAAGCAATTTGGCCAGCCCACCCGTCGTGGGTCGCCCCAGGAGCCGTCGCACTAGGGCACTTCCTCGTGGCCCCAGGAGACGCTCGATATTCCGCTTCGCCCAGAACTTGAAAAGGGTGATACGGTCGACCGTTGCCGAGGTCGGCTCGAAGCTGTCGACCAGCTTCACCAATTCCCGCACCGCGACCTTGCTCCCATTGGGGGGTTCCAAGGTCCGACACGCCGCGGCCAGCTCGCCCCGGACCCCCTCGTCACACAGTCTGGCGGTCTGGGCGCTGACCTCGTCGAGAAGAGTTTCGTCGGCAAAGAGCGCATATCCGGCATCGGCCAGCCACGAGGCTCTCCGCCGCTGATTGTCGGTGGTGGAGGAATTGTTGGGGACGAAGAGCGTGGGAATCCCTGAGAAGAGCAGCTCGTGGCAGGTGTTGTAACCACCGGCGCCGACGGCGGCATCGAAGGCACTCAGGTATCTCGCCAACGGGTAGACCCCCGTTAGTTCGACACAACGATCGGCGTCCACCAATGGGACACCTCCCCGAGTGAGGGCGGTCCGGGTCACGGCTACCTGCCAATCGGGATGATCGAGGAAGGTCTCCAGGACCGCCGACCCCGGGCGAGCCACGTCGTTGAGGACACCGCTGCTCAAAGTGAGTAATGCAGTCGGCCGATCGGGGTCGAGACCCAGAGCCCGGGCCGCCTCCGCCCGGGGGATGGGAGAGATGTGCTCCACCATGGAGATCGGCGGCAGGCGGATCGCGTCGTCCCGGTCGGCGGTCGGCCCGACGTCACCGTCGGCAGCCAGGTCGCCCGGCTCGAGGATGAGATCGAAGACAGGTGACCGCTTCAACTGGGGATGGTTGATATCGGGACGCCACATCCCCCGACGCATCCAAACGAAGGCGACGTTGGGGAGGCGGGCCCTGGCTCGAATTAATCCGATGTGGGGCACAACCCCATCGAAGGCGACAACCTTGGCATCGGTCTCCTTGACGAGGCCGACGAGTCTCTCTGCCATGTAGTACTGCCACAGGAACTTCGGCATCCAGTCCCGGTCGTAGCTGGGGCAATATTCCCCGTGAAGTCCGTGCTCGGAAATGACGGGGACCGCCTGTGATAGGGAGAAGATGACTGGGTTGATGTGCTCGTCCATGGAGAGGGCGACACACATCTGGCGGGTGAGGTGTCCCAACCCAGTCCCATTGCTGGTGGCCAAGATCACCGTGGCTGACATCACGCAACACGGGCTGGACGCGGAGGGGTCCCCCTCGTCTCCGCCCCTACGGCCCTCTGCCAGCAGATCATGCGGGGGAGTCTAGGTGACAGCTCGGTGACGATTCTCGTTGGAGGTATTTTTTGATCGGGAGAGCGCTCATTAGGACATCAGCGGATAGGGACAGCCGCCGCCGCGAAATCGCCGGTTGACCTGCGTCGTCGTCCTCCTATCCGCTCACGCCCTAGGTCATGTGATCAGGAGAGCGAGACTATGAGCGATCCAACCTCCATCCAACCCAACGCCGACACCGGGTCCGGGGCAGATCGAGGTCAAGTGGCCGCCAGCGCGGCGGAGATATATGAAGCTTTCTTTCTTCCCGCTCTATTTGATCAATGGGTCGGGCCGGTCCTCGACGCAGCTGGCGTTATGGAAGGTGACCAGCTTCTGGATATTGGATGCGGGACGGGGGCAGTCGCGCGGGAGGCCCTCACCCGGGTGGGAGCCGATGGTCGAGTTGTCGGGTTGGACCCCAACGACGGGATGCTCGCAGTCGCCCGACGAACCCGTGGTGTTGAGTGGAGGACCGGTGCAGCCGAGGATCTACCGTTTGAGGACCTCACCTTCGATGTAGCGGTAAGCCAGTTCGCCATGATGTTCTTTACGGACCGCGAACAGGCAGTGCGTGAGATGAATCGGGTACTGCAACCCAAAGGTCGGGTCGTGATCGCCACCTGGGCTTCCCTTTCTGACACGCCGGGTTATGCAGCGGTCGTCGATCTGTTGGACCGGCTCCTCGGTAGGGACGCCTGTGACGCCCTGCGAGCCCCCTACAACATGGGAGACAAAGGGGAGTTGGGTGACTTGCTCACGACGGAGTTCTCGAACGTCCGAGTAACACAGGTGGAGGGAACCGCACGCTTTGACTCCATCGAGGACTGGGTTCACACCGACATACGGGGATGGACACTCTCCGACATGTCCGATGAGGACTACAACCGTCTTTTGGCCGCTGCCAAAACCGAGCTGACGCAATTCACCGCCCAATCGGGGAAGGTGTCGTTCCCGGCACCGGCGTTGATCGCCGTCGGCGGGGGGCACTAAGCACCACGAAGACAGGTTGGGTCTCTTTGCCCCCTTGGTCGTCGCCTTCTCCGCCGATCACATCATCATGGGAGCGGGCATTGATCTCGAGGAGACAGGCCCCGACTATTCGTTCGGTCGAATGGCGCCCCAATGATCAGGCCTCGCCAAGAAATTCCGTGATTCTGTCGGAGATGACCGGGTAATCGCTGCCAAACCAGAGCAAGTGGGTCTCCGCATCGCTGGTGACTAGCTCCGCTCCGGGGAGGCTTGCCGCCAATGACTCGGCGTGGGCAAAAGGCACCTGCCCGTCCAACCGGCTCCCGATCACCAGCGTCGGCTGGGTCACGTGAGAGGTCACCTCCTGGGCATCGGGTTGCACCTGCGTGGTTATCCGCAGATCGTTGCTGAACCCACGCCCGGAGCTCATCCGGGAGAAGAGCGCCCGGAGTGTGGCTCGATCCTCCTCACTTAGCGCGGCGAGCACCTGTCCACCGGAATCGAGGGAAAGGCTCCCTAGAAGGAGGCGCAAGCCCTCTTGTGGAACCAGCCTCAGCAGGGTACGAACACCACCCCAGGTGATTCGCTGGGTCCAGCTGTTGAACAGGACGCGTCCCCCCAAGTAGACGTGCCGGTCGGGCCAGCGCAGAAACCCAACCGCACTCTCCAGAATGAGAGCGTCCACCAGATCCGGGTGACGGCCAGCCATGTTGACGGCGGTCGGTCCACCCCCTGATATTCCCGCGACCGCAGAGAGACGTTCGATCGCCAGGTGTTCGCACAGCTCCTGGCTGACATCGGCAAACCCCTGTGGTGTCGTTCCCGTGCTGAGGGGTGTCGCACCGTAGCCGGGGCGGGATGGCACCAGGAGGGTGTATCCCAACTCGGAGAAGATCTCCTCTCCCAGCGCCAATCCGGCGCGCATATGCCCGCCATGAAACACGAGAACCGTGGCCTCGCGTTGCCGCTCCAAGCGGTACTCGACGATCCCTGAAGGCAGGCTCGCCATGTTTGTAGGTCGTTCCACCGTGGCCATGACCGGTGATGATGGCACCCTACGCTCCGCATTGTCGACACACGCTCATGTGAGCCAAGAAACGCAACAGAGAACGATATCCAGGCGGGTACTATCTAGGGTTCACCTATGCCAGAGTCGTTGCGGCACTCCATCATCCTCGCCACCAGCAACGGGACCGGCATGGGCCATCTGGCGCGGCAAACTTCGATCGCCCTGGCGTTGGGTGACCGAGCCGATCCCATCCTGTTTTCCATGTCTCGGGCGGTCCCCCTGGTTTTCGAGCTTGGGATACGGGGCGAGTACGTCCCCAGCTCCGACCGGGTGACACTCGAGGCGTCGGTGTGGCAGCACTACCTGGCCGATCGAATATCGGCCCTCCTCGAGGAAACGGGTGCCAGGGTCTTCGCCTTCGACGGGGTGTGGCCGTATTACGGGATCATCCGGGCAAGATTGCGACATCCCCGTGTTGCCTTTGTGTGGATGAGACGACCGCTATGGCGACCCGGCTCGAACGAAAGGGCACTGGACGCCCGGCACCGTTTCGACCTGGTCCTCGAACCAGGCGACCTAGCCGCAACGGCCGACAGTGGCATCACCGCCGATCTCGAAGACGTGGAGCGGCTTCCGCCGGTGACTTTGCTGTCGCAGGTGGACCGGCTCCCTCGGGCGGAGGCTGCGGAGCAACTCGGTCTGGATCCGGGGCGACCGGCAGCGCTGGTGACCCTGCGTGGCGACGAACCGGACGGTGGGGCGACGAGAGCGGTACAGACGGTGCTCGGACAGGCGGATTGGCAGGTCGCGGTCACCCGCAAGCTTCCGGATATCGACGACGATAGGGTCGTTCGGTTGCACTACGTCTTCCCCTTGGCCCGCTATCTGGAAGCGTTCGACATCGGTGTGGTGGAGGCTGGATACAACTCCTTCCATGAGATGCTCCATGCCGGGATCCCCACCGTGACGGTGGCAACGGCCGCCGCCATCACCGATGACCAGGTGGCGCGATCTCACTGGGCAGCGGAGCAGGGGTTTGCCCTCAGCGCGGAGGAAGGCGACCCATCCGGGATATCAGAGGCGGTGGGGCGCCTGCTCGACCCCGTCGCCAGAGATGCAATCAGGGAACGTTGCGCCGCGCTGGCACCCCCGGAAGGTGCCCGTGTCGCCGCCGACAGGTTGGTGCAGCTATCGGGGAACTTCACCCGGCATCGCATTCCCAAGGAGGAACGAACCGAGATGCGACGTCGGGATTGGAGAAATGTACGTCAACGAGCTCGTCGTCTCGCTGGTCGGGTCCGTCATTCTCAGAGCGGTCCTTCGACCGATGCAGGCGACGAGCCGGAATTGGTGTCGCCGGTGCCTCTCGTAGAGACGGTGACCATGGATGAACTTGGCGCTACACCACCTCCCGAGCACGTCCTCTCTGGCACCTCCGACAATTACCGCCGTGCCAGGACCCGAATCGTGACCAACTACCTCGGCTAGTCGACAGGCTTGTCCTTGTTTGCCCTGATAACGAACAGGCGGGTATGACATAGTTTCCAATCCTTCCCGATAACTTGGACTGTCGGCTCGGCGTCGTCTCCTCAGCCGACAGCAGCCAGGGTCTGGTCTACCAGTTCTTGAGGCGTTGCGGCGGGGTCGAGTGCCAGCTCGACATCGGGGGTGATCCCGTTCTCGCCAAAATCCAGCCCCCCGGGGGTGTGCCAACGGGCAATGGTCAGCTTTAGGGTGCCGTCGTTGGGGAGTGGGAACTGCTGTTGGACGGTATTCTTCCCAAACGAGTTCTCTCCGACGACGACAGCCCTACCACTCTCCCCCAGGGCACCGGCGAGTACCTCCGATGCCGAGGCGCTTCCCTCATTCACGAGAACATACAGCGGCACGTCCCTGTCGGTGGCGAGCCCACCGGGCGTGACCTCGTAGGACTCCATTCCGTCACGACTCTCGATCTCGACCACGCCGCCAGAATCGGTGAACTCGCTGGTGACTTCGATGGCGGCATCGAGCAATCCCCCGGGATTGTTGCGGAGGTCGAGGATCATGGAATCGACCGACCCGAACTTCTCTAGGGCGGTTCGTACCTGGTCGCCTGCGTTGGCCGTGAACTGGTTGAGCCGTAGGTACCCGACCCCGTTGATGATGTCGGACTCCACCACCGGCACCTCAACGGCGGCTCGTTCGATGTCGATTGTGAACTCTTCCGAATCCCGGCGGACCCCGAGGGTCACCATGGTCCCCTCAGGACCCCGAACCACGGCCGTCACCTCGTCGATGGATCGACCGGCGATGTCATCGCCATTCACGGTGAAGATCTCATCATCGGGCTGGAGACCTGCCTCGGCCGCGGGCCCACCCTCGAACGGGGTGACGATGATCATCCGACAACCATCGCCGATGGGGTCACAGACCTGCTCGGACTCGTTGCGGGTGGTGACCAGCGCTCCGATTCCCTCGATCGAGCCCTGCTGTACCTCCCTGAATAGCTCGGTCGTCTCGGGGTCGATGTACGCCGAGTTTGGGTCGAGGGTCCGGCGGATCATATCGGTGGTTGCCTGCGCGGAAGTCTTGTCAACATCCCAGTCGTTCTCGACCGCCAGCTCGCATACGGCTGCGAAATCCTCGGTGGGGACGGAACAAGTCTCGTCCTCCTCGTCGGGTGCGGGAATATTCGCGTCGTCCAGAGAGGCGATAGCGGATGTGGCCAGCTCCTCGACTCGTACTTGGTCGACGTAGTATTCCTCGATCAGGCCCACCGTGGAACAGAGGACCTCGCTGTTCCCCGGGTCCTCGTCACAGGTCGGAAACTCGGGGTTGGCCGTGGTCGTGGCGGTAGTGGTGTCGGGGGTGGCAGTGGTGTTGGGGGTGGCAGTGGTGTCCGGTCCCGACGTCTCCGGCGTTGTCGTTGGAATCGACGGTGAGGTTGAGTCCGGCTCAGTGGCGACGGCTGCAACGCTGGTGGTGCTGGCAGACGAGGTCGTGGTTTCGCCGCCCTGTCCGGCGCAGGCAGCTAACAACAGAACTCCGGCGAGGAAGAGGGTTTGGGGTTTTCTCACGTGGAAACGGTAACGCGATAGAGCGCCTAGTCCGACTTTGCCCATGACACGGTGGCACGAGGTAAGGTCGCCAGATGGATCGCATTGTCATCCGTCGTCCCGGCGTCGAGGAGGTGACCACCCTGGGCATCGCCGACACTCAGTGGGTCTCCGATCCCCAGACGGGCGATGATTTCGCAACTGATTGGTGGGCCATCCCCGGGCTGGTCGACGCCCATTGTCACCTCGCCAAAGATGTACTGGAGCCCGGTCCCGGTGATCCGGGCGGTGCCCGTGCGCGGGCCTTCGCCTATCTAGAGCGGGGTGTCTTCTGTGTGGTCGACAAGGGGTGGACCGACACCACGGTAATGACGCTCACCGACGTGGACCCCACTGCGAGACCGGACTTCGAGGCGGCGGGCGAGGTCCTCACCGTGCCCGGTGGATACTTCCCCGGCTTCCGGGAGATCGATCCCGCAGACATCGCCGATGAGGTCAGGGAAGTGGCGGGTGACGCCGCCGGCTGGGTCAAGCTGATCGGCGACTGGCCACGCAAGGGTAGGGGAGCGGTGCCCAACTTTGATCTCGACCAACTCCGCACCGGTGTCGAAGCTGCCCATGGCGCCGGGGCGCGTGTAGCCATCCACACCATGGCACCCGATGTCCCGTCCATGGCCGTGGAGGCTGGTGTCGATTCCATCGAGCATGGTCTCTTCCTCACCGAGGAAGCGATCGGCGTACTTGGCCGCCGTGGTGGTGCGTGGGTTCCAACGCTCCTCCAGGTCGAAAAGACGATCGTTCAGCTTGGTGCCGACTCAAGTGGTGGCAGGCTGCTCTCGGAGGGGCGGGATAACATCGAGTCCCTGCTGGCCGACGCCATAGCGGCCGGTGTGGTGGTGATGGCCGGAACCGATTTCGCCACGGACCTGGCAGACGTCGTCTCCGAGGGCCTCCGATTGGGACAGGCGGGGTTATCCCCCGGGGACATCATCACGATGTTGTGCGATGCCCCCCGGAGTTACATGAGGTTGACGGCGGGTTTCGAACTGGGTGAGCCGGCCGATGCCGTCTTCTTCGAAGCCGATCCCATAATCACCCCCGGAGTCCTAACCCACCCGGTGGCCGTTCTTCGTCACGGACGTCTGCTGGGGTGATCGTCCTCGCCTCCTCATCGCCGCGCCGTTCGGAGATCATGGCGCGTATCGGTTTGGAGTTCGAGGCGATTAGCCCGGATATCGACGAGACCCGACACCCTGAGGAAGCGCCGACGAGTTATGTGGAGCGGGTTGCCCGTGCCAAAGCCCAAAAAGTGTCCTCAGCCGACAACATCGTCATCGCGGCCGACACCGTAGTCGTCCACGAGGGCGTCGTTCTGGGTAAGCCGGCACATCCCGCGGAGGCCCGGAGCATGCTCCTCCGAATCCAAGATGACGTTCATCATGTGATAACCGGTGTCGCGGTGGCCGGACCGGACGGCATCGTCTCCGATATCGACACCACCACGGTGCATATGGTG
>WHTL01000220.1 GCA_009377735.1 Acidimicrobiia bacterium | reverse complement strand
CTGGAACAAAGCCCACATCACCTGACCCGCCCCCAAGCCGAGACCGGCGCACACACCCCAAAAATCAGGGTTTGTAGTGACAAACACGTTCTATCGCAAGTCCCTGACCAGGCACTATGCGATTCTCGTGTCAAAGTTGGGTCAGACCTTTAGCGAATACAGCCTCACCCGTTCCAAAGAAGTCCTTAGCCAACTCTGCTGAAACAACGAAGGGGCCGGTGTAGAGAAAACCCGTCAGAGACTTCGAGACGGTATGCCGGAGGCAACGGTGCCGGAGGCAGCAGCGGCAACAGCTCCTGCTTCCGATTCGAAGGAGATCGCCCTGTATGCCGCCCTGTGGCCGTTGCGGTCTCGGAATCGGGCGGCGAAATAGTCTTTCACATAGTGGCCCAGGAACCCGAGGATGCCATGCTCACGCCACTGACGGGTGTGGACCAACTCGTGGATGATGAGACGCCCCAGGCTCTCGCCCCCTATCGCGAGGAGGCGGGCCCGGACCCAGATCGTCGATGGGGTGGTGATGGCCCCGATCCACGATGGCAGCACGAGATCGATCCAGAACGGGAACTTCTTCACGGGAACGGATCCGGGTGATACCGGACTGAGGCGCCCCTTCACGTCGGGATGATCAAGACCGGTATCAGAGAGGATTTCAGCGGCTGTCAGCACTATCTGCTCACCCCACGACGAAGTTGACCAGGCGGGGCTCGCGGACGATGACCTTGCGAACCTTCTTGCCGTTCACGAACTCCTTGATGCGGTCCCTATCGCGGGCAATTCCTTCGGCATCCTTCGCCGAGATATCGGCATCGACGTCGACCCGATCCCGCACCTTACCGTTGACCTGAACCACCATGGTCACCACCTCGCGGCGCGCCAACTCCGGGTCGGAGACGGGCCACGACTCTGTGGCGAGCACGGTGGTGTGACCTGTCATCTCCCACAACTCGTGGGCGATATGGGGGGCCATAGGCGAGAGGAGACGGAGCAGTATGTCGACCACTTCGTCGAAGACTTCTCTGGCCATCCCCTCCCGAAGCTGATCTACCAGGTTGTTGACCAGTGTCATCATGGCCGGGACCGTCGTGTTGAAGGCAAAGCGATCGATATCGTCGGTCACCTTCTGGATGGTGCGGTGCGCCTCGGCCAGCAGTTCGCTGTCGGTCGGTGTTGGAGTGCGGTCGACAACCTCGCCGGTCTCACCGGTCACCACCCTCGACAGCCGGTCGAGGAAGCGCGAGGTCCCCTCCACTCCGTTGTCCGACCAGACGGCATCATCGGTGGGGGGACCCATGAACAACTCGAACATTCTGATGGCATCGGCACCGAACTTGTCGTAGTAGGTGTCAGGAGCCACCACATTGCCCTTCGACTTCGACATCTTCGCCCCATCCTTGACCAGCATCCCCTGGGTGAACAACCGGGCGAAGGGCTCCTCGACCGAGACCAGGTCCATGTCATGGAGAACCTTCGTGATGAATCGGGCGTACAGGAGATGGAGAACGGCGTGCTCCACCCCGCCCATGTACTGGTCGATGGGCATCCAGTAGTCGGCCTTGTCGCGATCGAAGATGGCCCTCTCGTTGTGGGGGTCGGTGTATCGCAGGAAGTACCAGGATGAATCGACAAAGGTGTCCATGGTGTCGGTCTCACGCCGGGCCGGGCCACCACAGTTGGGGCAGGTGGTGCTGACGAACGACTCCACCGCTGCCAAAGGCGCCTTGCCTTTTGGCTGGTAATCGTTGAGGTCCGGGAGCTGGACGGGGAGGTCCTCTTCGGGAACCGGCACGAACCCACATTCGGGGCAATCGACCATTGGTATGGGACAACCCCAGTAGCGCTGCCGACTCACCAACCAGTCCCGGAGCCGATAATTCGTGGTGGCACGACCCAGTTCCCTCTCTTCCAACCACTTCACCGTGGCGGCAATAGCCGGAGCCACGTCCATACCGTCGAGGAAGTCGGAATTGATGGTGGCACCCTCGCCGGTATACGCCTCACCTTCGAAATCGGTCGGAGGCTGGACGGTCCGTATGATCTCGATCCCGTACTTCTGGGCGAAATCCCAGTCGCGTTGATCCTGACCCGGGACTGCCATGATGGCTCCCGTCCCATACCCCATGAGGACATAGTCGGCCACATAAATGGGCACACGCCGATCGTTGACCGGGTTGATGGCGAAGCGTCCGGTGAAGACCCCTGATTTCTCCCCCTCGCCAATACGGTCGACCTCAGACAGCATTGCCGCCCCACGCCGATACTCATGCACCTCGGTCTCAGAATCGGTACCGGCCACCAATGCTTCTACGAGGGGATGTTCGGGGGCGAGGACGGCGAAGGTCATCCCAAAGATCGTGTCGGGACGTGTGGTGAAAACCTCGAACCCGAGGTCGGTATCGGCAACCTTCAGATCGAAGGCGGCTCCCTCCGACCGTCCGATCCAGTTGCGTTGCATTGTTCGGACCCGATCGGGCCAGTCGTCCAGCTGGTCCAGGTCGTCGAGCAGCCTGTCGGCATACTCGGTGATCCGGAAGAACCACTGGGAGAGCTCGCGTCGTTCCACTGTTGCCCCACAACGCTCACAGTGCCCATCGACCACCTGCTCGTTGGCCAGCACCGTCTGATCGTTGGGGCACCAGTTGACCGGCGCCTTCTCCTTGTAGGCAAGACCGCGCTCGTAGAGTTTGAGGAACAGCCATTGATCCCACCGGTAGTACTCGGGGGTGTGGGCTGCCACCTCGCGATCCCAGTCGTACACCGCACCAAGGGCACGAAGCTGGCGCTTCATGGCCTCGATCTGTCTCTCGGTCGACTCACGAGGGTGCACGCCCGTCTGGATGGCGTGGTTCTCTGCGGGCAGCCCAAAGCTGTCCCATCCCATTGGGGAGAGCACGTTGTAACCCTGCATGGTCCGATATCGGGTGAGGAGATCGGCGTAGGTGTAGTTCCGAAGATGACCCATGTGCAGCTCACCCGATGGGTACGGATACATGGACACGTTGAAGTACTTGGTCCGGGACTCGTCTTCGGTCACCGAGAACGTTCCCTCCTCGGCCCAGAACTTCTGCCACTTGGCCTCTATTTTCTTGTGATCGTATGACATGGCTAACCAAGGGTACCGTTGCGGAATGAATGCGACGGCGACGAGAACCAATGTCGGGGGATCGCCAAGCGGATGAACACGCCGACTGGTACCGAGAAAGAAGAGCGGCCCGACAGGTCTGCAGTCGGCGATCGTATAACCGGTCTGGACCTAGCACGCGCCCTTGCCATCTTCGGAATGTTCATGGCACACATCGGACCTCGGGTTCCCGCAGGGCTCATCCCGCCAGACACCGAGTGGCTGAATGCTGTTTACCGGGTCGTGCATGGGCGATCGGCGATCCTCTTCGGAGTCCTGGCGGGAATCGGGGTGGCGATTCTGGCATCAAGGTCGCTGTCCTCCCGGGACACCGACCTTAAGTTGGTATGGCGGTCGATCGTCCTGTTCGTCATCGGCATCTGGTTGCAGACCCTGGACATGCCGGTGGCCATCATCCTCCACTACTACGCCATCCTCTTCCTCCTCGGCATCCTTGCCAATCGCTGGGGGGACCGCCTTCTTCTCATCGTCAGCCTCGGCGCGCTCATCTTCGGACCCGTGGCATTGCTCGGGATGCACACCCTCGCCCCTGACCTGACCCGCACGCTTCCCGATTGGTACCGAATCGACCAACAATTCTTCTTCATCCTCATCGCCGGCTACTACCCAGTGTTGACGTGGACGTCGCCGTTCCTGTTTGGGATGTGGCTGGGCCGACGAGATATGTCGACTGTCGAGAGCAGCAGAGGATTGATGGTGGGCGGTGCTTTCGTCACCACCGCGGCATACGGCATCTCCGTTCTCGCCACATCATGGGCGGGAGAACCGACGTCACAGGGCGACTGGCGCAATCTGGTGACGATCGAGCCGCACAACCAGATGCCACTCTGGTTGGTGTCCGCCACGGGCATCGCGATTTTCGTGATTGGCGTCTCGCTCTACCTCACTCGACATCTCCCGCAACTCACGAAACCGCTCGTGTTGGTCGGCCAGATGGCGTTCACCGTCTACGTCGCCCAGATCATTTTTCTCACCCTGGCACCGGAGCTCGTCATAGCCACGGACTCATATGGGGCGGCTTGGGCATCGATCGGACGTATGGCTGGGGGAACGATCTTGGTGGTGGTTGCGTATCGGGCACTGTTGCCCCGAGGTCCGTTGGAGTGGCTCGTCCGGGCACCGTGGTCCATACCTGGTTCATCTCCCCTCGAGAAACCACCCTGATAATCTCGACAACTTCTCGTCCCGATCATTACCGTGAAAGGGTCCGATCTCGGACCAAACCCAAATCTGGAGGAAACATCTTGAAGAAATACGTACGGCTATTGGCGATGACCCTCGCTCTAGCCATGATCATCGCCGCCTGTGGTGGTGGCGGCGAGACCACAGACACCACCGGGGCCGGAGGTGACACAACTGCTGCCGCCGCAGACACCACTGCCGCGGCCGACACCACCGCTGCCGCAGACACCACCGCGGCAACGGACACCACGGCCGGAGAAGAGCCAACCGATACCACCGCCGCCGCCAGTGGCGACTTCAGCGGAAAGAGCGTCGCCGCCGAGAGTTGTGACGCAGCGGACTACGACGGCAAGATCTCCAGCATCGAGGCGACAGGCGAGTTCGAGGTCGTGTTCGACCTCTGCTCCCCTGATCCCGCCTTCCTGCAGAAGATGGCCTTCATCCCCTTCGGCATCCAACCGGAGGAGCATCTCGAGGCAACCGGAGGCGCCCCGTTGGAGAACCCCATCGGGACCGGGCCATTCGTCCTCGACGCCTGGAACCGCGGCTCCGATGTCGTCATGTCGGCCAACCCCGACTACTGGGGCGAGCCACCCTCATTCCAGACCCTGGTGTTCCGCTGGGCTACGGAGTCGACCTCGCGGATCGTCGAGCTGCAGTCGGGCAACGCCCAATACGCAACCAGCCTCTCAGCCAGTGACTATGAGGTGGTGGAGGGTGACCCCAATCTGCAATTGCTTGAGGACCAGAACCCCAACATCCTCTATATCGGCTTCACCAACACATTCGAGCCGTTCGTCAATCCCGACGTGCGTCGGGCGGTCGGTTTGGGTATCGACCGTCAGGCGATCGTGGACACCTACTACCCGACCGGGTCGGAGGTGGCCACCCACTTCACCCCGTGCTCCATAGAGAATGGGTGTGCCGGTGACCCATGGGCCGAGTTCGATCCCGAGGCTGGCCGTCAGCTGCTTGCCGATGCCGGTTTCCCCGACGGATTCGACACCACCATCTATCTGCGCGATGTGTTCCGTGTCTATCTGCCGGAGCCACAGAATGTGGCCCAGGGGATCCAGACTCAACTCGCCGAGAACCTCGGCATCAATGCCGAGATTCAGGTGATGGAGTCCGGTGCCTTCATCGAGGAGTCCAATGCGGGAAATCTCGATGGGATGTATTTGCTTGGATGGGGTGCGGACTACCCACACGTCACCAACTTCCTCGACTCCCATTTCGCGGGCACCACTCAGTTCGGGGAAATCGATCAGCGGATCACCGACCTGCTGGCCGAGGGTGCCGCCACGGTTGACCCGGCCGAGGCGGAGCCGATCTACGCAGAGGCGAACAATCTCCTCCAGGAGACGGTGCCCATGATCCCCATGGTCCACGGTGCTGCGGCCGATGTAGCCCTGGCCGCACTGGATGGCGCCATGGTTCCCCCGTTCGGGGCACCTCAGTTCGACAAGATGACGCCGGAGGGCGATACCCTGGTATTCGTCCAGAACGCCGAGCCCATCTCAATGTTCTGCGCCGATGAGAGCGATGGTGAGTCTCTGTCCGCATGTGAGCAGGTGATGGAAGCACTCTACGACTATGATCCCGAGACCGGTGAGCCCGTCCCGGCTCTGGCGGAGGAGTGTGCCCCCAACGACGATGGAACCCAGTGGACCTGCACCCTGCGTGAGGGTGTGACCTTCCACGACGGCTCCACCTTCGACGCCAACGACGTCGTCACGACGTGGGCGATGGGAATCGACGCCTCCAACCCGTTGCATGTCGGAAACTCCGGCGTGTTCTTCTACTACGAGTACCTGTGGGGAGGGCTGATGAACGCCCCACCGGCAGAAGAGGGATGATCGTCACATCTCATTGAGTACACCTTGGGGGGCTGGGTCTGACCCAGCCCCCCTACCACGCACCCACCCACCCAGATTTCCGACGCCCAGCGCTGCGCCGCGGTACGGTGCGGACACCCATCCAACATCCAACATCCAAGAGTCCCGATAACCGATGACCGGATACATTCTGCGTCGCATCCTGACCACGATCCCGGTGCTTTTCGGTGTGCTCGTCGCCGTATTTCTCCTACCCCGTCTCACCCCCGGGGAACCGTGTAGCGCCATCCTGGGCGAACGGGCCACCCCGGCCGCCTGCGAGCAGCTCTACGAGGTGAACGGTCTCGATCGGCCCATCCACATTCAGCTGACCTCCTACATCGGT
>WHTL01000193.1 GCA_009377735.1 Acidimicrobiia bacterium | reverse complement strand
CTGACAACCATCGTTTTCGGGGGGGCCGCAGTCGTCGGGGCCGGAGTTGTTGAGCGTCCAGTCACTCGACTCGGGATCGATGGAAAGACTGAACGTGGCCGGTCCCGGTGTGAATGTGTCCAGGACGGGATTGGTGTCGGACCCATTGATACGGGGCAGGAGGGTCTGGGCCCACTCACCATCATGGGTGACAACGCCGGTCTCCGCCCCCTTGTTGCCCACCTGATGCCACTTGAAGGTTGCCGTGTTGTTGCAGCAAGTGTGATAGGCGGCGAGCTGACGGACCGTGATGGGTCGATCGGTGTCGGCGCGTTGCCATGTCTGCGACAACACCTCGTCTCCGATGGCTTCCAATCGTCCCTGGTTGTTGATCTGCTCGCCCGTGTTGTTGATTGTGGTCCCGAACCCGAAGGCCTGCACGATCTCGGCCACATCCGGCTCATTGCCCCCCTCCTCCTGGGTCTGCCACATCCCGGCAAGCTCAACCGTCGTAACCGGTCCGTTGCTGCCGTCGTGTGTCACCTGGATGGTCGACTCGAAGAGTTGGTGCTGTCCCGATCCGACCCCGACGAAGTTCGTCTGAATCGAGGTCGTGCCACCCACCGGGATGGTGAGGGGCAGGGTCGGCGGGTTCACGAGTTCGAAGTCATCATCGGCGATGTCCAAGGATGTGATGACCAGGTCCTCTATCCCGTTGTTGCCCAACGTGAGAGAGGCGGTCTCGTTGGTCTTGGGATTGTCGACATCGGACTCGATGCGGCTCATCACCAATCTGTCGTGGAACAGGGCGGCTTCTGGGTTGGTGAGGGTGATGGACCCGTCGTTGGTCTCCACGATCTCGAAGGTGACGCTCTCCTCGGTGGAGTTGCTGGCGCCGTCGGTGGCGGTCACCTCAACGGTGTGCTCCCCCGTACCCGACACCTCGAAGGGCTCGTCGTAGTTGGTGATGTCGATGTCGTTTCGCACAACACCATCGACGACTACCTCAACGAACTCGAGGGTGGCGTCGGAAATGTCGAGTGTCACGGTGACGGGACCGCCGAATACGGTCCCACCCGACCCAGGGGCATCGAGAATGATCTCGACCTGGGGTGGGATGACGTCCGTCCCATCATTGGACGATATGGTCAGCCACTGCACCTTGGAGTTGTTGCCGGTCGACGCCAAGGTGAGACGTCCGTCGGTGACCTCGACCGTAGCCGTCCCCGTCTGGTAGTCACCGGGTCCCGATGGGACGAAACCGTCGATCACCGACACCCCTTCGGCGGTGAAGCCATGTGTAGAGTCGGCGAACTCAGGATCACCGGCCGAGAGGGTCACCGTGTATGTCCCGTTGGCGAGGGCATACTCCCACTCTCCATCGGAGATGGCGGCGACGACGGCGTCATCGACGATGATCAGGGTCCCGGTGAGGGGATCGGCGTCGGCAGCACGGTCGCGGGTGTCGGCCGTCTTGTCACTGCCACCCTCGGTGTTCACCCAGCCATAGCCGCGGCCGGCATCGAAGAGGAGACCGCTGTCGGCGACCCATCCGTCTGGCGTGGGCGACCCGGCAGGCTGGAAATTCACCTGGGCGACCGTCTCACCCCCGCCTCCGAGAGGTTGCAGCTCGATGTGGTTGATCTTTGTGTTGAATCCACCGATGGCATCGATGGTCATCGTGCCGTCGGTCACTTCGACGATGGCACTCCCCGTGCTGTGGCGTGTGGCCGATCCGGCCGCTCCAGTTGGTATATATGGCTCGTCGAACAGCTCGGTCCCCTCGGCACGGAGCATATGCTCCTCGGGGTCCGACCCAACACTGGCATCGCCAACTGCCGCGGTCACCTCCCAGGTTCCGTTGCCGACGGCCATCTCCCACATGCCGTCTTCGCAGTTGTTGGGCGGGCAGCTGGGATTTGCGATAACGCCATACTGCAGGTGCATCAGGGTGTCGAGACGCAGGTCATCCTGGAGGTCACGGTCCCGACCCGTCAGGGTCCTGGCCTCGGGAGTCCCATCGTTGGCATCGAGCCAGCCATAGCTGAGGCCAGTTCCCTCGGCACCCGTCCGGGGGCCGAATGCCTCACCGAAGTCGCGGAGATAGCCGTCGGGCACCTCGGCATCCTCGGTTTGGAAGTTGACCTTTATGGCCTCACCACTGGGTGGCGGTGGATCCTCCGTGGCGGGAGCCACGTTCTCGAGGAGGAAGACGTAATCCTGGTAGTCGCCGTTGGCGGCGTCCTCGAAAGCAACGATGTAGTCGTCACCCGACAGTGGGTAGATCCGGGCCCGATGGGCAACGGCACCGATGTTCCGGGCGTCCTCGGTATACCCCACCCGATTGAACGTATTGGACTCGTAGTAGAAGCCGAAGTCGGATGTCCCCGGGTCGAACTCAAGACTCCCTGCCGGGGTGTAATCGGGTAGGAGGGTCTGCTGCTGTCCGTTGGGGAGGGTACCGACCTCGTTGAGTGTCCCGTCTGGTGACACCCAACCGAAGGGCAGGTCCTCGAAGGGCGCAAAGGACGCTATCGGCGTCACCACCACTGGCCCGTCGGAGGCCCGAGTGAACAGGTCGACTTCGACCTCGTCGCCGAGAATCCCGGTGGTACCGCCGGCCAAGCCATCCCAACCCGTGTCCAAGGCGTATTCGAGGGTATCGAACACCTGTTGCAGGGTTGGCTCCTCGTTGCCTTCCTGTCCCTGATGGGCCAGGGCCCTGATGGAGACGGTGTCGGAGTTGTCGGCGGCAGCAAAGTCGACGGTCGCCGTGCGAACGCCCGTTTCGGTCCCATTGGGATCGAAGAGGATGTCGACCTCCGTCTCCCCATCGGCTGGGACCGTGACGGTGGCCGGTGTGGTGAAATCGGCGGCATCGTCACCGCTGCCGCTGATGGTCACGACGACTTCGTCGTCACCGGTGTTCGTCACCGTCACCGTTTCGGTATCGGTGGGGCCATCGTTATTCAGCGTTGCCGACATGATGAGCTCATCGGGTTGCACCGCGATGTTCGATGCGGACTGGTCGTCCGGCACCCGCAGCAGGTAGAGCTGCTGGGGCTCACCGGCACGGTTGTACTGGTTGATGTAGATATTCCCCGGATTCACCGAGGTGTCTTCGACGATCTCCAAGGGGTCGACATAGCCACCAGCGAACCCACCGATGGTGGTACCAGCCTGCGCTCCCAGGATGTCGCCGTTGTTGGCAGCCTGCATGGTGAGGATGTCGTCGTTGTTGGAGAACCGCACCACCATCACCCGCCCCTGGAGCTTGCCATCGAAGCTGGCCGTCTGGTACTCGAGGACCCCGTTGGGGCTCTTATTGGTGATGAAGTCGTAGGCGAATCCCCGATAGTTGGGATCGGGATCGGTGCCTGCCGGGTACTTGGTGTCGCCTCCTTGTGGGTTGGCAGAGCCCTGGTTGAGGGTCCACTCACACCGGGTCGGGTTGGGATGGCCGTAATAGCCACCCTCCACCACGTCGAACAGATAGTCGCGTTGGGTGGGCCAGTTGCTGACCGCCGGCACATCACCACCGAAGTAGGGCTGGCCATCCACCCGGTGATTGAGACAGGCGTCGGTTACGTCGACACCGTCGCCGTAGCCGTTCTCGCCGGGTCCCTGGTTGGAGACCATCGTCGCCGTTCCACCGGCACCCACGGTTCCGTCGATGTCAACACCGGGGCTGTTGGCGCCACCGGCTGTGCCATTGGTGGGAACATAGATATGACCGTTGGAGTGCCACACTAGGTCGTAGGCGTTGCGGATGCCCGTGGCATAGATCTCCAGTGGCGCATCGGGGGCAAACGGGTCATAGGTCCCGTCCCCTTCTTCTGTTTCCACATCGATGGGCCCGTTTGCCTGGACCTCTGCCAGCACCCCCACCGGGTCGAAGCGCAACAGGGCGGCCGTGAGCTGGGTCTCCCCGCGGTTGCCCCAGGCGCCGTCGACATCACCAGCGGCCTGATTGGAGCCTTGGAGGAAGTAGAGCCAGTTGTGACCACCCCCACCCGAGGGTCCGTAGATGATTGAGTTGGACAGGTGGTCCTTCATCGACCGCGGCAGGTTGATGAAGACGTCCTCAACCACCGGGTTGTCGATATCGGTGAAGTCGACCGTCGACACCTTCGATCCGAACCGGGCCCCCTCGTTGCCGAGGTTGGCGGTGGCGTGGGTGACCCACGCTCGGTTGGGATCGTTCTCGTCGAAGACCAGACCGATGTTGGCGCGACCCTTGAACAGATCCAGATCCTCTGCGGGACCCAGGGTCCCGTCGGGTTGGATCTCGTGTCGGTACATCCCTTGCCCCACGGTGGTGTACCAGAGGTAACCCTCGTGGACCTGCATGGAGGCAATGAACTTTCCATTGTCGTTGCCCGAGGCCTCGGGCAGGAGGACCTTCTCGAAATCGACGCCGGTCACCTCTTCGAACTCGGTGGGCTCGGTATCGTCCTCCTCTCCGGTCACGAACGTGGTCTGGAACTTTCCAAACGTATTGCCAGCCTCGTCGATCACACCATCGATCTGGAACCGGTATCTAGTGTTCTCTTTAAGTGGTTGCAACGGCGATATGGCAATCGTGTCGTTGCCTCCGGTCGATCCACGGTTGCCGTCGATCTCCACCTCACCGGTCGGGGTGACCTCGAACAGTTTCACCGCCTCTTCGGTGAGTGATTCCTCGATGCTGGGATTGACACCCAAACCACTTCCGGGAACGTTGACCGATGCCGACACCGCGGTGACGGGGTCGACGTCCACTGCTCTATTGGGGGGAATCATCGTGGTAGCGAAGGGCTGGGTTCCGAGACTCCTGATCTGGATGTAGTTGATCTTGGTGTTGGCGCCACCGATGGCGTTGATGGTCAGACGACCATCCTCGACACCCGCTTCAGCCGTTGCCTCGAGGTATTCCTGGGCTCCAGTCGCCTGGAACTCGAGAATTGCTAGGCCAGTCTCCACGTTTATGGCATGGAGGGAGTCGTATCCGTTGGTGCCGCTGGGCTGGTCACCTACAGAGAGGGCTACCTCATACAGTCCGTCGGGAAGCTCGATCTCCCATGCTCCCTTTTCGCATTGGCTGGCGGTGCAATTCGCTGTCCCGCCATAAACGTCGGCGATGTCTCCATACTGCATGTGGATCAGGGTGTCGAGACGCTGATCGGTGGCCGCTGGCCCCGAGGTCCGGTTGCGGTCGCGCCCGTTACCCACCATGTCAAGGGGCTCGGTGGTACCTTCGGAGACCCACCCGTAGGTGAGGCCTGTCCCCTGATCGGCGCCGGTACGGGCACCAAATGCCTGCCCGAAGTCACGGAGATACCCGGAGGGAACATCGTCATTCTCCGCCTGGAAGTTGATATCGAGGGCGACTTCCTCGATGACCTCGATCGTGAAGGTTCCCACGTCGGTCCCGCCATTGCCATCGTCCCCGGTGACGGTGACGGTGTAGGGCGAACCGGTCGAGGCATCGAGATCAACGGTTCCCGAGATGAAGCCATCGGCATAGACAAGACCGGTTGGCAGCCCCGCGACGTCCACTGAGACGGTGTCACCGTCCTCGTCGAAAGTCCCGACGGGGATGATGGTGTCTTGACCATCGAACAGGGTGCGGTCACCGGTGAGAATCACCTCTGGGGCGGTGTTGCCGCCGGGGACGGTCGAGATGATGTCGATGTAGTTGATCTTGGTGTTGGTGCCCCCAAAAGCGTCGACCGTGAGCAACCCGTCGCTCACCGTCACCGTTACCGTTCCGGTGTCGTGGTGGGTGTCGGAGCCTTCCGGGCCGGTGGGCTCGAATGGGGCTATTGCTTCCACGCCTTCCACATTGAGAGAATGGATCTCGGGGTCGTTGACATAGTTGTTAACGGCGGGGTCGCCCGCGGCAACGGTGACCTCGTAGGTGCCGTTAGGTACGGCGATCTCCCACACGCCCTCGATGTCGATACCGTTGAAGGTGCCGCCGTCGGAGGTGATGTCGTCGGCCTGCATGTGCAACAAGGTGTCGAGACGCTGATCGGGTTGGGATGTGTTTCGATCGCGACCATTGCTGATGAGACTGAGGGGGGTCTCCCCGTCATCTGCTTCAAGCCAGCCGTAATTAAGGCCGTTGCCGCGGTCGCCGTAGGGCTCACCGAAGTCGAGTTCATAATCGGCTGGCTGTTCACCATCCACGGTGTTGAAGTTGATATTGGCCGCGAATGTGGCGCCCTCTTCGACCACGGTGATGTCGAACTCTTCCGTTGCGGTATCCGTGCCGTCGTCAGCGGTGACGGTGACGGTGGTCGTACCCAGGTCCGTTGGCGTACCGGTGACCTCAGTTGCCACCTCGTCGTAGCTGATTCCGGGTGGGAGGGGTACGACCGTGACGGTGACAGGGTCACCGTCGGCATCTGTGACAGTCACCGGGATGGGTGTGATCGCGGTATCCACCTCCGCAATTACGTCGGCAATGGGGTCGACGCTCGGAGAGGTGTTGGGTGCCTCACTACCCGTTACCCCGAAGTCGGCGAGGTTGGCGGTCATCGTTTGCTCGGCTGGAGCCGCTCGCTTGGTGGCAAACAGCCCGGCATGAATGGTGGGATCGAGACCAGTTTCGAGAGCGAACCCGTCGGTGAGGGCGGCCGGGACGATGAGACTGTCCTGCCCACTGGGGGCAACGGTCTGCTCTGTTCCGCCGGCCACCGTGTAGAAGCCCTGCACGGTGTTGGTCGTCGTATCGACGACCATTCTCAGGGAGACGTCCTCCCCGTTGGCGAAATTGGGCCCATTCAGCTCGTGGAAGCCGTCACTGGCATCGGCCGTCGGGGCGTCCAATGACTCCACCGCGAGCTGCACCTTATTCTGGGTGTTGGTCTGACGAACCACTACCAGCTTGATGTAGGTGTCCTCGTCGACGAACCACGAGAGACCTGCCTGCTGGGAGTTGCCGGAGTCGGTGTTGAAGTTGGGGGCCACCACGGTGGTGGTGAGCTCGTATATGTCATCTCCCGTTGGCACGGCTACGCCGAGCCCGTTGATCAGGGCGTTGAGACCTGGCGCGCCCGATGTCTGCTGGCCCCCAACCGGATCGGGTGTGGCGTATTGGATTCCCTTGGTTGCGGTAATCGTCAGCTCACCATCGACAACTTCGAGGAGGCCGGGCTCGTAACCCGGAACCTCGAGGAAAGTGGGTGTCTCCGGCGCCGGGTCCTGGGTGATTTGGGGCTCATCACGGTTCGATGGTGGATCGACCAGGGTGAACCCGGTGTCGTCCAGGCCGCCCGAAGCAGCCTCGAAGTCGAGATCGAAGGGCAACTCCACATGGGTTTCGGCGCAAGTCAGCGTCGAGTACGGATGACACGGGGTCGCCTCCCCCATATCGGTGACGGTGATGGTGATCGTGGCGTCGTCGGTTGCGTTACCGTCGTCGACCTCCACCGTTAGCGAGTAGTTGGGCGTGGTCTCGAAGTCGAGGGCGGCGGCAACGGTAATCTCGCCAGTGGCCTCGTCGATGGCGAAGGCGTCACCGGTGTTGCCGTTGGTGATGGTGTAGGTGAGGG
>WHTL01000314.1 GCA_009377735.1 Acidimicrobiia bacterium | reverse complement strand
TCCTCCGTGAGGCGATCACGGAGCTCATGGACATTGAGCCGGCTGGTGTCGATCACGATGTCGGCCGCCTCCTTGATGTCGCTCATTAGCGCCCGCTCCGCGGCGATCGACTCCGGCACCGTAGGTGTCTCCACCGGATGGGGTCTGCGAACCTCGTCGTAGCGACGGATCAGGGTGGCGTCATCGGCATCGAGGAACAGCAGGAGCACCCGGACCCCGCCCCGGAGCATCTCGGTGATGAGAGCTCGGAGCTCATCAATAGGGGCGCCTCCGCGAACATCAATTCCCACGGCAAGAGGACCTGGCGCTTCGACGGCTCCGTGGTGGTCGACTACATCGCCGAGTAGGGCGAGGGGGAGGTTGTCGACCACCGTATAACCTAGGTCCTCGAGAACCTTGGCTGCACTCGACTTGCCGGCGCCCGACATGCCGCTGACGATGAGGACGTGGGGATATCCGGAAATGGGCTCGGTCTGGTGTGTGTCGGTCATTGTCGTAGTGCAGCGTACAAGTCCGAGGCTACCCGGTCGGGAACCACCTCGGAGAGGTCCTCCAAGTTGGCTGACCTCATCTTCTTGACGGAGCCAAATCGGCGGATAAGCGCCCTCTTGCGCTTCGCGCCCACCCCGGGAACGTCGTCAAGGATCGAATCGACCATCGACTTGGACCGGAGCTGGCGGTGATAGGTGATGGCAAAGCGATGGGCCTCGTCCCTCACCTGCTGCAGCAGATAGAGCGCCTCAGCATCCCGGGGGATCCTGATCGGCTCGGATCGGTCGGGTAGATAGACCTCCTCCATACGCTTTGCTAACCCGATCACAGGTATGTCCAGATCGAGCTTCTTCAACACGTCGTGGGCACGACCAAGTTGCCCGATCCCGCCATCGATTACCACGAGTGAAGGTGGATAGCGGAATTTGCCCCTATCCCCCACGTCCCTGTCCCTTTCCGCCAAATACGCCTTGAAGCGACGGTCGATCGTCTCTCCCATGGCGGCGAAGTCATCTTGGCCCTCGACCGTTCGAATCTTGAATCGGCGATATTCGTTGTGACGCGGTAGCCCGTCCTCCAAGACGACCATCGAGGCCACGGTATGGGTTCCCTGCAAAGTGGAAATGTCGTAAGCCTCTATGCGGAGCGGTGCCTCGGGAAGGCCGAGCACCTCTTGGAGACTCTTGAGGGCCTTGGCTCTCGAGTTGTGATCCCTCTGTCTCTTGAGACGGTGACGGGCGAAAGCCTCCCGTGCATTCGTTGCGGTGGTCTCTATCAGACGTCGCTTCGTTCCGCGCTGCGGGACCCGGATCTCCACCGTGGCACCTCTCTTCTCGGTGAGCCACTCGGTCAGCAGGTCGATGTCGGTCGGTTTCTCGGCTACCACCACCAGCGGTGGCGGTCGCTCATCGCCATATAGCTCCCGAATCACCGATGCATACAGGCCGGCGTCGCTGATCTCCTCGACCCGGTCGATGACCGAACCCAGACGACCAACCACACGGCCCCGATGGACTCGTAGCACCTCTACCGCCGTCTCCAAGTCGTCGCCGTGGCTGGCGATGAGATCGAACTCCTCCGGTCGGTCGCTAACGACCTCCTGTCGCTCCATGGCCCGGCGGACATCGTTGAGACGGTCGCGGTATCGGGCCGCCGCTTCGAAACCCTGCTCCTCCGATGCCTGCCACATCCGAGTTTCCAGATCGTCGACTACCTCGTCGGTCTCACCCCGGAAGAATGCGGCAAGACCGTCGACCATCTCTTCGTAGTCATCCCGATCCACTGCGTTGATGCAGGGTCCGGAGCACTTCTCGATGTGATAGAGCAGACAGGGTCGACCCTGCGCCTGCTGTCGTTTGAATAGGGCGTCGGTGCATGTCCGCACGGGGAAGGTACGGAGGAGCTGATCGAGGGTCTTTCGCACCGAATAGGTATGGGCGAAGGGGCCGAAATACTCGTTCTGCTTCTTCCTCTTGCCTCTCATCACCCGCGCCCGGGGCCACTCGTCGCCCCTGGTGATGGCCAGATAGGGATATGACTTGTCGTCAACCAGCCGAATGTTGAAACGAGGACGGTGCTTCTTGATGAGGGAGTACTCCAACATCAGCGCCTCGACCTCGTTGTCGGTGATGATCCAATCGACGGTCTCGGCATTCTCCACCATGGTCTTGGTCCGTGTGGGGAGGCCCGTGCCGAAGTACGAGGAGACCCGGGAACGTAGGCTCTTCGCCTTGCCAACATATATGACACGGCCATGGCGGTCCCGGAAGGTGTAGGCACCGGGCCGGGCTGGGATCTCCGATGGTGCCGGACGGTTCCTCATACCTTCCAGGGTAGAGGTAGCAGGGGTGTGGACGTACTCGGCGTGGGTGTGTCGAACGGGCCGTGCGATACTGGGGTGATGGCTGAAGATACACATCGCAACGTCACTTTGTCACGCATCGAGACAGGTCGCTACGAGCTCCGTAATCCTGCTGGAGCGAGGCTGGAATTCGGGTCTGGGGACGATGAGTTTTCCGCCGTGGAGCTCTTGATGGGAGCGATAGGGGGGTGTACGGCGGCCGATGTCGACAGTCTGACGTCTCGCCGGGCCGAACCAATCGACTTCGAGATACAAGTGGATGCCGAGAAAATCAGGGATGACGATGGCAATCGCCTCAAAGATATCGAGGTCACCTTTCGGCTCAGATTCCCTGAGGGCGAAGCGGGCGATGAGGCGCGGGAGGTGTACCCCAAAGCTGTCGAGCTCTCCCACGATCGTCTCTGCACCGTTGGCCGGACGGTCCAGTTGCCAACCCCGATAACCAATCACGTCGAGTAGCTGAGTCGTTCTGCCCCTCCCCTATCTAATGTCTGGACGGGGTGGTAGGAAGGGGTTGACATGGACACTGGATTCGCACTATCGGATACGGCTCGCAATCTCGCTGGGATCCTGATCCTGGCAGTGGTGACGGTCGAGACGGGAGGTCTCTACATGCTCCGGATCGTCACTGGTCGTCAGGAGGCGACGCCCTTCCGGACTTCCTTTGCGAGGGCAGGACATGCCCACGCCGGTGTCCTCCTGATTCTGGGCTTGGTGTGCGTGGTGCTCTCGGACCTCACCGGTCAGACGGGCTTCGTCGCTTGGCTCTCCCGTGCCGGTGTCGCCGTCTCAGCGATCCTCATGCCGATGGGGTTCTTCTTCTCATCGATGGGCGGGCGTCGTGAAAATCCCAACAGGTTGATCGTTCTCGTTTACCTGGGGGCGACCGTACTGGCGGCCGGTCTCATAAGTCTGGGAATCGGCCTGCTCACGGTGCGCTAGTCCAGACAACGTCGTAGTTAGCGGCCTCGGGTTCCAGGTAGCGGGCCAGGTCCTCGCCCTCCACTTCGAGAGCGGTGCGCACGCCCTTCGTGACCTCAGAGAAGGGCGCCAAGGACAGAACCGCTTCGTCATCCACGGTTTCCACTGACCACAATCCCGCCACCAAACCGTCGATGAGAAAGGTCGGGAGGAAATCGCCGTTCTTCTTGATGACGGCGTCCTTGTAGACATCGGGAAGGATGCGAGCACGATCCTTGTAGCCGATCAGGACACTGTCCCATCGGGCGAGAAAACGTGGTGGTGTCTCGATGTCCTCATCGGGGATCGCGGCATCGGCGAGGTCGAGGTAGTCGGTCCCATCGGGGCCGACATGGGTGATGATGCTGTCGCCGAGTGCTGCCACCGCCTTGCGGACATCGGTGACACGACGGAGCCCTGCCCATTTCATGATGTCCTGTTCGGTGGCGGGGCCATACCCGGAGAGATAACGTTCGATTGTGGTGACCATGGCCTCGGTGAGTTCGGGCTGGGGATCGCCGTCGAGCCAGATCCGGGCGTCGATGTACCTAGGTTTCCCATGGGACTTCCACAGACCGCTCGGCGGGACATGAACCAGACCTCCTCCGGCACTGGCCATACGAAACCCCGAATTGAGAACTCCGTTGGGCATCTCGACACCTTGGAACGCGCCCGGAGCGAGATCGTCCAGATACTCGTTCATCTCGGCAACCATGCGGGGTTCGTTGCAGAAACCGCGAAGGGCAGCGTTCAAATCCAGGAGATCGATGTCGACCTTTTTTGCCGTAGGCCTCCAGACTGCGACGCGGGCCTCGGCCGTGGCTCGGTCGAGGGCAAAGAAGTCGTCAGCCGAAACCAGATGAAGAGTGGCCCGCATGATAGTTGCCTTTACAACCGTCCTCTGGGTAAGGGCACTCTCGAGGTTGGCAATGGTCTGGCCATGGCGACGCGCCCACAGTGCCACGTAGGGCGAGTTGGCATGCTGAGCCTGCAATCCGGCGAGACCGCTTATCACGTCCGGGATAGTTCCCCGGTGGCGGTCGAGCAGTCCCTGACGGTCGAGGGTGGCTCGGTTCAGCCGTCGGAGTGAGAGTTCGCTTCCCACTCAGGAGAACCTAGGACCCCACCGTGTGGGCGTCCTCGGGGAGCTGGCTCAGGGTGGACCGGTCGACGATTGTCTTTCCGAACGGGACCAGGGCGAGACCCGACATCTTGAATGATGCGATGCCCATCGGAATGCC
>WHTL01000118.1 GCA_009377735.1 Acidimicrobiia bacterium | reverse complement strand
TTCACCATCACCGAGTACACGCTGGCGCCGAGTGTCCCCGGATACGCGATGAAGTCCGTGTCGGCCATGTTTGCCAACTCGACCTTGGACCTACCGGCGTCGGGATGTCGCTCCGGCATCGCCAGGACCAAACGCTCATGACGTAGCACCTCCACGGTGAGACCCGGGGCTGCCACGGGTGGTCGCAGAAACCCTACGTCGATCTGATCCTTGAGGAGTGCTTCGGTCTGCGGCCTCGTCACCATCTCACTGTGGAGTTCCAGCCTTACCTGGGGGAAGGCCGCCCGGAATGTCCGGGCGACTCGGGGAACGAACTCGTAGGTGGCAGAGCCCCCGAATCCCACCCTGATGTGCCCTATTTCCCCCTCATGTGCTCTCGTCGCCGCCCGGGACGCCTCCTTCACTCCCGACAGGACCGCCGTGGCATGCTCCAGGAAGACCTCACCTGCGGGCGTCAGCTCCACCCGACGTGTCGTCCGGTTGAGGAGAGGTACCCCCACCTCCGCCTCGAGCATCTTGATCTGATTACTGAGGGCGGATTGGGCCATGGGGATCGACTCGGCGGCGCGCCGGAAATGGAGCTCTCGGGCAACCGCCACGAAACACTCCAGACGACGCAACTCCATCTCCGTCCGCCTCCTAATCCTCGGTCATACCGAGAGGGTGACTTCTAGGCTCACCGTACCGTCTGGTGGGCTCACAAGTCTGGTGAGACCGGCCACGTGCCGCGCCACCACCACTACGAGGCAATCGCCCGGAGGCCGGCAATGACGAGCGCATGGTCCTCCAGCGGCGCCATACCCGACACCGCCGCGGCTCCCACGAGCTGACCGGCAACCCTCAAAGGGAAGCCGCCCGGAATGTCGGTGTAGAGGTCATCGTCGACCAGGGGATGGTCGGCCTGGGTGCTGCCCCTGGCGGCCAGCAGCTTGTTCCACCACAGGGTGCTGTGCCCGAGGGCCATCACCGTTGCGATCTTCCGCTCCACGGCGACGCCGTTGAAACGGTTGGTTCCGTCCTGGGCGCCGTGGAACACACATTGGCTCGGCGATTCCACCCGCACCACCACCGGTTTGGGGGCGAGCTCGAAGATCGTTTCGGCCAGTCGGGTTGCCGTCTCCAGACCCAGCCGATCGATCCCGAGATCGTCCTCGACCTGCGCCACCGCGGCGGCGTCGGCGGGGTCCTCCACCTTCACCTGCGACCAGGTGGCGAATTCCTCCATCATGACGACTTTCCCACTGTCCAGTCGAAGAGGACCTTCCCCTCGCCTCCGTCCTGGGAGTGACGCAACCCCTCGTCGACACTGTCGATAGTGATCCGCGGACCGAGAAGCGTGCGCAGCTCATCGACATGGCCGCCTGCGAACTCGAGCACGTCGTAGAACTCGTCGGGACGACACACCAGGGTTCCCATGAGGGTGGCCTTCTTCCCGATGATCTCCTCGGCGATAAAGTTGTATCCCCCACCCATACCCACCACCACGGTGCGGCCCCCGGGCACGAGGACGTCGATGCTCTGCTTCTGTGCTGCCGGATGGCCGCTGCACTCAATGGCGACATCGGTGCCGAATCCGTCACGGGCGATCATCGCTCCCAACTCCTCGGGATCAAGCACAGCGGCTGCCCCGAGTGCCGTTGCCTTGGCACGCCGCTCGGCGAGGGGATCGACGGCTACCACTTCAACCCCTTCCTCGGCGGCGATCAGCACGGTGCACAGCCCAACACCCCCGAGCCCGAAGACCGTCAGCGACTCTCCCCGTCTGACATCGGCCCGGCGCAGTGCCGAGTAGGCGGTGGACAGGTTGCACGCCGCCAGGACGGCCACATCGTCGGGGAGATCGTCGGCCAGCCGGTAGACGGCCTGTGTCGGCGCCTTCACATACTCGGCGTAAGAACCGCCGAGAGTCCGTCCGAACACCTGCTTGTTGCCACAGAGTGCAAACTCGCCGCGGCGGCAGACCTTGCAGTGCCCACAGCCGATGTGGAGCATGCCAGCCACCACACGGTGCCCCTCCTCGAAGCGGGTGACACCAGGACCGACCGCATGCACCACGCCAACCGATTCATGGCCGGGGACGACGCCGGCTCGGTCACCGCGGGATTCGGCCGACTCGTGCCAATAGTGAACGTCGGTCCCACAGACTCCCGATGCCGTCAGCCGAACGACAACCTCGCCCGGCCCCGGTTCGGGGATCTCGATGTCACGGATCTCGGTGTGGGAATCACCCGGAAACAGCACTGCCTTCATTTGGGGTTGCTCCTTCGTCGTCTCATGAGTTCGCACCAACTGGTTCTTCGATCACTTCACGGCCCCCGCCGTCAGACCCCTCACCAGATACTTCTGGAGGAAGATCCCAACGATGACCGCAGGAACGATGAGGATGGTTGCCTGGGCGGTGAGCACCTGCCACAGGATCTGTTCGCCACCCCGGGCCTCTGCGAGGACAACCGGCATGGTGCGGGCGTTCACCGCGGTGAACATGTAAGCGAACATGAACTCGTTCCAGGCGAGGATGAACACGAAGATCCCCGTTGCCACCAGCCCGGGAGCGATGAGGGGCATGGTGATCTTCTGGATGGTGCGGAGACTGCCGCAACCCTCGAGAAATGCCGATTCCTCCAACTCCTTAGGGACGGCATCGACGTAAGACTTGAGGAGCCAAGTCGCAAACGGGATGTTGAGAGCGCTGTAGATGACGACGAGGATGGTGCGAGTGTCGATCAGATTGAGGTCACTCGCCAGGAGATAGAGCGGCACGACGGCGCTGATCGGCGGGAGGAGACGGGTCGCCACCAACCCCAACATGAGGGGCTTACGGCCGGGGAACTCGTAGCGGGAGAAGGCGTAGCCGGCGAGCACGGCGCACGCCAGGGAGACGACGGTGGTGCCGATGGCTACGAACAGGCTGTTCTGGAGTTGGGGATAAATCCCACCGGGCCCAAGAGCCTGCTGATAGGCGTCGAGGTTGGGCATGAAGAAGAACACCGGCGGATAGTCGAATATCTGTCCGGGCACCTTGAACGAGGTGAGGATGTTCCAGAAAATCGGGGTCAGGCTCCACACCAGGAGAGCCGCGATGACGAGACCCTTCAGACCGACGAAGAGGTAGCGGCGTGCCTGTTCCATCAGTACTGCACCTCGCGGTAGACGAAGCGCATGTACACCAGGGTGATCACACCACCGACCACGAGCAGGACCACCGAGGTCGCCGAAGCCAACCCGCCCTCGAAATAGCGGAAGAAGAGACGGTGGATGAAAAGACCGAGCGGTGTGGTGTCGGTGCCCGGGCCACCGGCCGTGAGGGTCACGATGAGGTCGAAGACCCTGAGTTTGAAGATCGTCTGGAAGATGAGTGCGACCGCGATGGCGGGCATGAGCAGCGGACGGATGACGTATCTGAACACCTGAATCTCGCTGGCGCCGTCGGAGCGGGCGGCCTCGAGGACAGTATCGGGGACGGCGGTGAGGCCGCCGAGCAGGATCAGCATGACGAATGGCAGGGACCGCCACACTTCGGCCAGCACGACACTGAAGGCAGCCTCGGTGGTCTGCGCCAGCCAGCTAACCGGTTCCATCCCCAGGAAACCCAACACATAGTTCATCAGCCCGGCATCCCTGTTGAGGATGAGCTGCCACACCAGACCTACGGCAACGGGTGCCACCATGTACGGGGCGATGGCGACGGCCGCCAGCACCGACCTCCCCCGTCGGAGTCGGTCCAGGGTGAGTGCGACCCCGAAGCCGAACACGAACTCGATCGCGATGGTGGCCCCCACGAAGATCCCGGTGAAGGCGAGGCTCTGCACGAACCCCCTCGACCCCGAGAACAGCGCCTCGAAGTTCTCCACACCGACAAACTCGAGCTCGAATGGCGCACCAAACGGCCAGTCGTAGAAGGAGCGCCGGATGGTGTCCATCATCGGATACACCAGTACCGCTCCCACGACGAGGAACGCCGGGAGCAACAGAAGATATGGGGTCAGACGACGCCACATCGCAGACCGGGTTTGACCCCACTGCCGAGGCGGCTTGGCAGGTGGATCGGAACGTACCCCGTGGCCGGGCTCGTCGATATCCAGTCCGGGCGCGTCCCTCACCCTGCAATCACCGCTTCGCCAACCATCGGCCCCACGGTATCTCCCAAAGGGGTTAGTGTCCTGTCCGGTAGGACACTGGGGGAAGTAGGCAAACAGCCCACCTGCCCTTTCCGGCAGTGGTCAGAGGAGCCCATCGATAACCGAGCAGGCATCGTCGAGACCCTGCTGTGGCTCCTTGTCCCCAGCGACGATGTCGACAAGTTCCTTGCTGAGGGTGTCGACGATCTGGGTGTTCGTCGGCACAGCCGGCAACGCCCTCGAGGCCGCCACCGCGGTCAACCAGTCCTCGGCGAGGGGGAACTCCTCGACGTAGGAGGCATCCTCGTACACCGACGCACGAACCGGACCGTTGGCCCAGTCGAGGGCACTACGCAGCGAGTTCTCCTTGTTGGTGATGTGCTTCACCAGCGCCCACGCCGCCTCAGGGTTCTTTGAGTCCTTGGCCACGGTGAGATACCAGGCCTGATACCACGCTGTGCCCGGATCGACACCTTCTTCGGTAGGCATGAGCGCCCATGACATGTCTTCGGCGAATTCGGAGCCTTCCTCTGTGATCGTTCCCCAATAAGGGGAGAAGTAGTTGCCGATCGCAGCCCGGCCTTCACGCATCGATGCGATGTAGTCATCCCGCCCAAGGGCGAAAAGATCCTCGGGAAGGTAACCGGCCTCGTAGAAGTCGGCCCACAATGTTGCGGCCTTCACACCCGCCTCGCTGTTGACGGTGCAGGCGCTGTTGTCCTCGTTGAGGAGGTCTCCACCGGCGGCGTGGAGGAAGGCGAGCCAATCATGAACGATCTCCTCGGCCTTGCCGCGTTGTACCAGCGGCGTGACCGACGGGTCCTTTTCATAGAGGGCCTCAGCCACGGTACGGAACTCCTCGAAGTTGGTGGGCGCCTCCACCCCTGCGGCCTCCAACAGATCGGCGCGGTAGTACATCATCGTGACACCGATCCGGAAGGGAATCCCGGCCACCTGCCCCTCGGCGCTGGTCGCCGGTGTGCGTAGCGACTCGGGGAAGTCCTCGTAATCCCAGTCGCCCGACTCAGCAACGTAGGGACCAAGGTCGAGGAGGAATGGTGTGATGTCCGCGTGGAGATCCTGGCCCTGCATATTGATCACATCGAACCGTCCGCTGCCCGAGGCGAACTCGGCCATGGACCGTTCCAGATGCTCACCGATCGGGGCCGTCACCACCTCGACGGTGGCACCAGTCATCTCCTCGAACTCGGCGACGAGACCACCGTCGTCACCGGTGGCGGCGTACAGGGTCGGATGGATGAGCAACGCCAGCTCGACACCACTGAACTCTCCTTCACCCCCGCCACTTGCGCTGGTGCCTTCTCCACCCCCTCCGGTCTCTTCGGTTCCGCCTTCGATACCGGAGGCGGCGGCCGTCGTATCGGTACCCCCACCGCCACCGCCACAGGCAGCCACCAGGATCAGAAGCGCAATAACCAGCGCCGTTAGCTTCATTCGTCCCATATTTCCTCCTCTTGGTTTCGATTCTCCACTTGTCTCCTGCGTCCGGTTTGGCATGTTCAGTTGGTCCCCGATATCACGCCCCCTTGCTCGTCGATGCTCTCCCGCAATGCCACGACAGGAACTGCACGTAAAGACCCGGACCCCTCCGCCACCGCCATTGCCGCGGCCGTTCCCGCCGCCTGTCCCATGGCCATGGCCGTCCCGATCACCCTCGCCGAGCCGTTGGCGTCGCGCTCCGACGAGAGACAGCGACCCGCCACCACGACGTTGTCGAAACCAGCGGGTATGAGGGTTCCATATGGGATGTCGTATGACATCCCACCGCGCACCGGGACCCGCTTCTGATAGGTGCCGGCTCCGTGAATGTCTACGTGGTGACCGCCGCGGGCTATGCCGTCGGGATGCTTCTTCCCCGCGAGGACGTCCTCGGTCTGGAGTACGGCATCGCCCTTGATCCTCCTGGTCTCACGGACGCCAACCCTGGGGGCGACGCCACTGAGATGGGCACCTTTGAACCCCGGCACATTCCTGCGGAGAAATGTCATGGCCTGCTGGACCTGGGTGGTGAGCTGGGAGAGGGCGTCTGCAATGGCAAAGGAGTCGGTGCCGTCGACACCGGAGATCCGGGTGGTGTTGAACCCGAGCTCCTGGCGCTGCATCGACGTTGGCCACATCCAGATCCCCGTGGTCTGGTACATCGAGCCTGCTTCGATGGCGTCGCTCAATAGCGACCCGGGTCTCTCCCCCTGCATCATCGCGAAAGGGTGTCCGGAGGCGTGAATGTCGGCGGCACATTCGGCGGGGGTCTTTTCAATGACGGGGTTCTCGGCGAGGGTGAACTCGTCGGGGTTGTCCCTGATGAACTCCAATAGAACCGGGAACTCGACGTGACTCATGCGGAACACGAGGGTGACCGGCTGAAGGGTTCCCTTCTCGTCGCCCTTCAGCACCTCTCCGCCCGCTCTCGTGACCACATCGGCGTCTCCCGAGGAGTCCACGATGACATCACCCGTGAACAAGGTGGGGCCACCCTTGGTGTGGGCGATCACACCCCTCACCTCCCGACCCTCGATCACCACGTCATCGACGCTCGTTCCGACCAGGGTCCGTATCCGTCTCTCGGCGAGGGCTTCGACCACGGCCAGCTTCATCGCCTCGGGATCAACCATCGTGCCGTACATGAGGCGTCCGTCGAACGGGCGACCAACATACCCATCGAGATCTCGGCACTTGTCCAGGAGAATGTCGAGTGGGCCACCGACTATCGGTTGCCCGAGGGCGTTTGCTGTTCCCAGAAATGGCAAACCCCCGATAAGCTCTCCACCCACCGCGGAGCCCCGCTCCAACAGGAGAACAGATGCCCCGTTCTCACGGGCGGCAATACTGGCAGCGACACCACCGGCCCCACCACCCACTACCAATACGTCGGCGTGATGCCGGGGAATCGACTGAGCCATTCGCTTGTAGCCTCCGTTCGCGATCAATACGCGGCCGAGGGGTTCACAGCTTCTACCCTGTTTCCTCGACCGTTCCGCGTCGGAGATTAGAAACCCCTTTTGGTCGCTGTAGCCGAATTGCCCAGATCAATTGATACCAATTATGGATCAGTTTGCAGAACGCGCCACCTCGGACAAATGGGCGGAAACTCCGATTGGGTTTGTATAGGCGAGGAACGAGACGGAGGAGAGAAAGTCGATGGCGCGACCAGACCGGTAGCGGAGTCGCTACCCGTTGACAGCGGGCATCACCACTTCGGCGAGGATGTCGAGTTGTTCGGGTTCGTCGGAGGTGGGACCGAGGACGACGTATTCGCAGCCACCGTCCTTGAGGTCGATTAGACGCTCGATTATCTCGTCGATGGATCCGAACATGTACGACTCCTCGAGGTGCTCACGGCTGCGATGGGTGCCCATCACCTCCTCGAAGTACTTGTGCTGAATGCTGCGGGCCTCGTCGCCGTCGTTTGTGTCGACCAGCATCGTGAAGTTGCAGTGACCGAACCGCGGTGGAGTTGTACCGGCATCGGCGGCCTTCTCCTGGATCAGCTGCCAGTCGCGCTTCACCCATTCCTGTTTGCCGGAGCAACGTGACAACCACCAGTCGGCCCCGAGAATCCGGTTCTGGACAGTCTTGGCGAGCACGGGTACGTCATTGTCGAAGGCGCCATCGGGGATGCGGGAGCCACCAGCCACCCACACGTTGGGCATCTTGAGTGGACGTGGCTCGATGGTGACATCCTCCACCTTGTAGAACTCACCCTCGTGGGTGACCGAGTCCTCGGTGAGAAGTCGCCGGACGATGTGGAGAATCTCATCGGTTCGCTTTCCCCGCTCCTTCAGCTTGGTGCCGGTCGCCTCGAACTCCGGCCCATACCAGCCGGGACCGATCCCGAACTGAAACCTTCCCCCGTAGAGGAGATCGATGGTGGCGATCTCCTTGGCCAGCATCACCGGATGCCTCGTCGGCAGCACCAGGATCCCAGTCCCGACCCAGACGTCGGGCGCCACAGCCGCAGCCCAAGTGCACACGTGGAGGGGCTCCAACCACGACATCCCATAGAGACCAGGGGCATGGAGGAGGTGGTCGATGGTCCACAGATCGATCCCGTAGCCATTTGCCTTCTTGGCAAAGGTGTCGACGTCCTGGCGAGCCCGCTCATAGTCGAGACCCGGGTAGCTGTATGACGGAATCCATGCGGCGAATTTCATGTGGTCTCCTGATTGGCGTTTGATCGGGTACCGAGCAGATTCAGATCAAATTTACTCGACAAATCTTGAAAATACGATATACGGTAGATTCGACCCATGCCACCAGAACCGGAATCTTTTCTCAATAACCCCAGCACTGAGGGGCGAAAAATCCCATGAAGCCTCCTCCTCTGGAGTACGTCCGACCCCGGGATCTCGACGATGCCCTCGCCCTCCTCGCTCAGTCGGAGGACAACATGGCGCTCGCCGGGGGGCAGAGCCTCATCCCCATGCTCAACATGCGTCTCGCCCGTCCCGGTGTCCTCATCGACCTCAACGGACTCGGCGAACTCTCCGGGATCCGATGGGGCAACAACAGGGTGGAGATCGGCGCCATGACCCGTCACTACCAGTTGGAGCGCGACCCCCGGTTGGCCGACACTCTTCCCGCCCTGGTCGATGCTGTGTCGCAAATCGGATATCAGGCGATCCGGCATCGTGGCACCCTGGGTGGAAGCCTCGCCCATACCGACCCCTCTGCGGAGCTACCCACCGTCCTCACCGCTCTCGACGCCGACATAGAGCTCACCTCACCACAGGGTTCCCATACAATCCCCGCCGACGATTTCTTCACCGGTTACTACTCCACCCGGCGTCGCCCCGACGAGCTGATCACTTCGGTGAAGATATGGACTGAAGGCCATCCGGTCCTCGGCTTCTCTGAGTTCAGCCGCCGTCCCGGCGACTTCGGTATAGCCCTCGTCGCCGTGGCCATGCGCCGGATAAACGGAGTCGCCACTGCCCGGGCGGTGGTGGGGGGACTCGACACCCGCCCCCGGAGGATCACACCTCTTGAGGAACGACTCGTCGCTGGCGATGTCACGATCAACCCCGACGAGGTCGCCGCCCACACCTCTCCCAGTGGCGACATCCACGGCTCCGCCAAATACCGGCTCCGTCTCGCCTGTGAGCTCCTGGAACGCACTGTCCACTCAATCGGAGTCTCGGTATGAATCCGACCACGCCAACCGACACCGTCGATGTCGAGATCCGTCTCAACGGCGACGATCGAAGGGCCACCGTCCCCGCCCGCTATCTTCTCTCGGATCTCATCCGCGACGTGCTGGGGGCCAAGGGCACCAACATCGGCTGCGAGCACGGTTACTGCGGAGCTTGCACCGTCTCCGTCGACGGTCTCACCACACGCAGCTGTCTCACC
Organism: Acidimicrobiia bacterium; assembly: GCA_009377735.1. Lineage (GTDB taxonomy): Bacteria > Actinomycetota > Acidimicrobiia > Spongiisociales > ZC4RG35 > WHTL01. The sequence continues at coordinate 1,202 of WHTL01000118.1, read as the reverse complement.
CTGGCGGCCACCGCCTCCGGCTCGGTGGTTGAAACGGTGGAAAGCCTGGCCACCGATGGTCGGCTCAACATCTTGCAGCAGGCCTTCGTTGCCGAGCACGGACTCCAATGCGGCTACTGCACCCCTGGGATTCTCATGACCGTATCCGAGCTGATCGCCGACAATCCCCACCCCACCGAGGAGGAGGTGCGGTCCGCCCTCGCCGGAAACATCTGCCGTTGTACCGGTTATGTCCACATCGTCGCCGCCGTGATGCGGGCCGTCGGCGCCAATGCACCCGACGGGATGGAGAAATCCTCGTGACTACGGTGGAGCGACCGACAGAACCCAGGCTCACCGGCGCCAGGGTGCCCAGAGTCGAGGACCCCCGCTTTCTTCGTGGCGAGGCGCGTTATGTCGCCAATCTGGACCGGGTGGGGATGGTCGAGGCCAGGTTCGTCCGCTCCCCCTACTCCCACGCCCGCATCGTCTCCATCGACGCGTCAGAGACCGGCGAACCCCTGGGTTTCTTCACTGGTGAGGACTGGATAGCGCACGGCATCGAGGCCACCAGCCGCTACGAGGGTTTTCAGTCGGCCGTCATGCCCATCCTTGCCCGCGACAAGGTCCGCTATGTCGGTGAGCCAGTGGCCATGATCATCGCCGAGGACGCCTACCGCGCCGAGGACCTCGCCGAGATGGTTCTGGTCGACTACGAGGCCCTCTCTCCCGTGGTGGACACCCGTGGCGCCCTTGAAGACGACTCCCCGCTAGTCCACGATGAGTGGACATCGAATCAGTATGTTCCGCGTACCTATCGGTCACCGAACTTCGACGAGTCGGTGGGCGCATCGGACAAGAGCGTCACCGCCTCCCTCATCAACGGCCGCCACTCCGGAGTGCCCATGGAGGGCCGCGCCGTGTTGGCCGAACCCGACCCGAACGGAACTGGGGTCATCGTCCACACCGCCACCCAGATCCCCCACCTCGTTCGCTCGGCAATCGCCAACGCTATGGACCTCCCCGAGCGGGAGGTGAGGGTGATATCACCCGACGTCGGCGGAGGCTTCGGTGTCAAAGCCCAGGCGTATCCCGAGGAGGTGGCCTGCGCCCTCGCCGCGCTCGCCCTCCGTCGACCCGTCCGCTGGATCGAGGACCGTCGCGAGCATTTTGTGGCGAGCCACCACTCCCGGGAACACCTCCACGATGCCACCCTCCACTAC
>WHTL01000065.1 GCA_009377735.1 Acidimicrobiia bacterium | reverse complement strand
GGTCACTGCGAAACCACGGGTGGATGACCCAACCATCATCCAACGGCAGCGACTTCTCAACCGGATGCCGAAGGTAGGTGAGAGGCGGGTGGGGTTGCTCAGCGCACCTGCGGGATATGGGAAATCGGTGGTACTTGCCCATTGGGCGGCTGCCCAGACATCACCGGTTGCCTGGGTCAACGTCGATCAGGTCGATAATGATCCAACCCGTTTTGCCAGTGCAATCTACGATGCGATTGCGGCTGCAGGCGTCGATTCCGTAGTCGAGGTGAGCCCGGCCGACGACAATGCGGGCAATCTGGATATTCTCGATGGCTTACTCGCCGACCGCGACCTCGTGGTGGGATTGGTCATCGACGATCTGCACCAAATTGTGCATCCTGAGGTGCTAGAACAGGTGGAGCGTTGGGTCAAGTCTCCTCCTTCACAATTCACACTCATGATTGCCTCGCGCGAACCGGCTCCGTTCCCCTCGGCCCGTATGGCGACGGAGGGTCGAGTGGACCGGATCTCCCCTCGACATCTGCGCTTCCGCGCCTATGAGACAAATGCTGTACTGAAACGCGTGCAACAGGAGGGTCAAGCACCTGAGCATTCCCTCGATATACATCACCACACAGAAGGTTGGCCGATAGCGGTTTCCTATCTCGCCCGAATCGACCGACCACAAGATGTCGGGGAAACCACAATGACATTGAGCAAGTATGTTTTGGAGGAGGTTCTGTCGGAGCTTCCCCCGAGGATTGTGTCATTCCTGCTCACGACGGCACACCTCGACCAGCTCAGCCCCGACTTGTGCGACAGCGTCACGGCTCACAGAGACTCGGCCGAGATCCTTGCATGGTTGAGCGAGTATCAGCTCTTCCTGGTGGGTGACCCGCCTGCCCGATACCACCACCTCTTCTCCGAGCTTCTCAGACATCGAGCCGAACGCGACCCAACCATCGACGTCCCGGCCCTACAGAAGCGCGCCGCACGGTGGTACCACCGTCAGTCACGCCCCGAGGATGCCCTCAAGCACGCACTACTCGGTAACGACACTAAGACCATCCTGGCCACGGCCGGGGACGTTCTAATTCGGAGCGGTCTTAGAAGCGAATATGAGACGTGTCGTACGTGGTTGCACGCATTGGATCCCGACATTCTGCGCCGCGACCGCCGCTCTCACGACATAGCGATGCTCACGGCGATCCATTTGATAGACGAATTCGACCGAGCCCCATGGATCGAGAGTCGTCTCCGCTTTTTCGGCGAGACCGACGACGTGGTTCTCGACTATGTCCGGGCGGTGGAGTGCTGGTATCAGGGTCGGGCGAGTGAGGCACTGCAACGTGCCGAGCGCGTGATCGAGATGGCCCCCGAATACGCCAAGGATCATGCTTCGGACCTGATACCTGCTTTCCTGGATCTGGGCCAGGCCGCCCGGTTGCTGGCACTGTTGCTCCAAGGCACCCTCGACCACGATGATCCGTTGTTCACGTCGCTTCACGGTCTACTGGGTCCAGGTGGTCCCCTTGCGAAAACGCGACTCAGCGGCATCTGGGCATTTGTGGCCTACATCGATGGTGTCAGCGATCTGGCAGCCAACCTCATCGAAGGGTTCGAGCGATCCCGAACCGCAGACAAACAGGGCCGCGGCCCATCAAGCGTTCTCGGAACCATCACCAAGGCGCTCATCGCATCAGACAACAATGCCGACCCACATACGCAACGCTCTCTGGCCGAAGGTCTGGAGAAGGAACTCCAAATCTGGCTGAGGGTGGGAAGGTATGTCGATGTTGCCCTAACTCGACTCAGCCTGGTGCGCACCTATCACAGGGCTGGCGACCGAGTTGCGGCGAAGCATCACGAGGATCTCGCCAATACCCTCATCCGCACCTTCGAGGACGCCCCCTACTTGAAGGCCGTCCGCGACCGCCTTGTCAATCGGGCCGCCCCAGATCGTTCGCCAACAGCACCACAAGACCACGCACTCGAACCCATCGACCCTGACGTCCTCACCGAGCGGGAACAGGTCGTGCTCCAACACCTCGACTCCGACCTCAACATGGCCGAAATAGCCAGATCCCTTTTTGTCAGTCGGAATACCATCAAGGCCCACACCAAATCCATCTATCGAAAGCTGAAGGTAAACAGCCGACACCAGGCCGTTCGCCGTCTTCGCAACGACCAGAGAACTATCTAGACGGCCTCTCGGACGTGCAGGCGCGACCCGCTCCGCGCTCATGCGTGGGGGAGAACTAGTCCTTTTGGTGGTGCTCGGCATGTTGGGTAGCGAGACGCTTGATGCTGTCGCCGGCCCTGTGGAGATGACCCTGGGAGGCAAAGGCATGGGCGGCCCCCTCGACGGGCTCGTTGTCGATAAAACGGGAGGCGGCACGTCGAGCGTGCAGGGCTGCAGACTCACACTCCTCAGCTAGACGCTTGTAGGACGCGGCGAGATCCATCATCAGAGGGCTGGCGGATCCAGTAGCGGCGGCCGTGGTGGACGGTGGCACAGGCTCCTCCATATCCGACGCTTCGACCATCTTGGGTGCATCGTCGATTTAGATTTGGCCGTCGAAGGAGTCGCCCGCGGTGCGTTTGGATTCAGCGGACAGAAGTGCTCGGCGACCTCGCGGGTCTATGTCGAGCGACCGGTGTACGACGAGTGCGTCGAAAAGCCGGTGGCCCAGACGAAGAATCTGGTGGTGAAGAACCCCGTCGAGCGGGACGCATTCTCCGGTCCGGTGATCGACGAGGACGCCGTGCAACGGTTCCTCGATGCGGTGGAGGAGGTCCGCTCCACCGGCGGTGAGATCCTGACCGGCGGGGATGCCCTGGATACCGATGGCCTCGACCGGGGAAACTTTGTCGCTCCCACGGTCGCCATCGCACCCGAAGATTCATACGTCTGGGACAAGGAGCTCTTCGTCCCATTTGTGGTGGTGGGACCAGTGGACTCCCTGGAGGAGGCGCTCACCAAATCGAACAAAACCCCCTTCGGGCTCACAGCCGGTCTCTTCGCCAGCGACGAAGGCGAGATAACGACCTTCTTCCGCGACATCGACGCCGGCACCACCTATGTGAACCGTGCCGCCGGTGCCACTACCGGCGCCTGGCCCGACATCCAGTCGTTCGGCGGATGGAAGGGCTCAGGCACCTCCGGCGCCGGTGGGGGTGTGAGGTGCTCCTCCCGAGGGCGCCGACCGGGCAGAGGCGATCGACCTCCTCGAGGAGGCAGCCGAGGTGTACCGGGCTGCCCAACGACCACGTGATCCGCGCGCGCCCTGAGGAACGCTGCGGGAACGCTTCATCTATACCTTCCGTACGCAGTGGAAGCGAGAGCCGCTTCCCATATGTGAAGGAGGCAAGATATGCCGTTGTTCATGGATGCCCACGAGGGAATCCCCGACGAGGCGGACGCCCAGGCCGTGGCCGAGGCACATCAGGCGGATCTACGGATCCAGGACAAGTACAACACCCGCTACATCAACTACTGGCTGGACGAGGAGGCTCGCAAGATCTTCTGTCTGGTCGATGCCCCCGACGCCGAGACCGCCCATGCGGTGCATCGCGAGGCGCACGGTTTGGTCGCTGACGAGATCCATCCGGTGGTGCAGGGATGAAGTCGAAAAGGGCCGTCTGGGTGGCCCTGCTCATGGTGCTCAGCCTGATCCCGGCCGCGGCCTGGGCGTCGGATCGGTTTGATGATGTCCCCAACGACAACGTCTTTCATGACGACATCTCCTGGCTGGCAGATTCCGGAGTCACACTCGGTTGCAACCCACCCGAGGACACCCTCTTCTGCCCGGATAACAATGTGACCCGGGAGCAGATGGCCGCCTTCCTTCGACGTCTTTCCGAGAATCAGGTGGTCGACGCCGCAACGTTGCAGGGACTCACCCCTGAGGACCTCGAGGGAGGATTTCCTGGCCCCCGCGGTCCCGCCGGCCCGGATGGTCCCCCAGGTTCGGAAAGCCCCCGTGGTCCTCGTGGCCCAAGAGGTCCCCAGGGCCCCACGGGCGAGGGTGCACTACTGATCGGGTATGGCGACCGAGAAACGGCTGAATCGGCTGTGGAGCGACCGCTTCCCGAGGATGTGACCACGAAGGTGGAGGAGATCACCGCGGAAACCCCTACCGACGGCTACTTGTGGATCTCTGGAAGCATTTCAGTCGGTGATGTTGATTCGGCCTCGGTGAGGATGTGGCTCCAACTCGACAACCCCACATGCCAAGACACCGAAGAGATGCGGATCAGCGTGGCATTCGCTGCCGTGGGCGTTCCTGACGCTGGCGATACGCAATCGGCTAGCGCCTTCGCCAGCGGGATCGTGCCCGTTGACCAAGGTGAGCACACCATCTCACTCTGCGCCGAGTCGAATGTTTCAGATCCCCTAGAGACGAGGGTTGCCCTTCCCAGCATCGAGGCGCTCTTCTTGGAGAACGCAGTCATAACCGAATAAATCGGCCCGAGCCGTGAGGGGCTCTCGGTCGTCGGATGAGAAACTCTGAAAGAACGAGAAGCACCCAATAGACCCCGCAACAGCGGGCACAACATCCTCGGCGCCCGCGACCAGAGCCCAGGTGCGGCGTTGCCCCCTTGCCTGCGCCGCAGCCACTCCCCCCGCCTTGCCGTGGGGGGAGAGCCATTGGACGCCCTATGTGGGGGAGGATCCAGACCGGCTCCGGGGGAGCTCCATGGTGAAACGGGCACCACCCAACGGTGACTCGGTACAGGTGATGCCACCGTCGTGTAACTCCACGATGCGACGGACAATGGCGAGACCCAGCCCGGTGCCACCGTCGTCACGTCCCCGGGCGTCGTCGAGACGGGTGAAGCGGCGTTGCTCTCCTTGTCGGTGGGGTAGGGGTGGCCAACGTGATGGTCATCTCTGTCATCGAGCGTCGTCAAGAGATCGGTCTGAGAAGAGCCCTCGGAGCGACCCGACGTCACATCGGTGTTCAGTTCCTCTTCGAATCGGTGACCCTCACCACCCTAGGTGGTCTTTTGGGGGCAGGTCTGGGGAGCCTCATCACGTATGTATATGCGCAACAGCAGGGATGGAGCATCGTGGTCCCCGTGGCGATCCTGGGAGCAGCGATAGCGGCGGCCCTCACCATGGGCGCCATCGCCGGTCTCTACCCGGCGGCACGTGCGTCCCGGATGGATCCCGCCGAGGCAGTGCGACCCAGCACATAACTGGACGAGCCGGGCGACCGGTGCCACTACCGGCGCCTGGCCCGACATCCAGTCGTTCGGCGGATGGAAGGGCTCGGGCACCTCGGGCGCCGGTGGTGGTGGCCCCTGGTACCTCCGCAACTACCTCCGGGAGCAAAGCCGCACCCGTATCGGGTAAAACCGAACTTGCGACGAACCCCAGCGAACCTCTCTCTCTGGATGCACACAAACCCCGCGCTCATTCGTACTCCCCTAGAGTCCAGGGCGTGGTCTCTTCTGAGTCTCCGACAATACGATCTAGTCGGCTTGTGCTCACACCATTTACGGGAAGACGACAGCATCGAGATGGTCAGCGTCCTCTCCAACCCTGCCTTATACGAGTTCACTGGCGGCATCCCCCCGACAGAAGCAGAGCTGGCAGACAGATATTCCCGACAAGTGAACGGCCCCTCCAGCGCCCAAAAGCGTTGGCACAACTGGATCGTACGACTCGCCACCGACAACGTTGCAGTGGGTTACGTCCAGGCGACCGTTGGCCGCGACATCGCAGAGATAGCGTGGGTGATCGGTGTCCCGTGGCAGGGGAACGGGTACGCCTCGGAGGCCGTCAGGGCGTTAAAGGAGCGGCTCGTCGACACCGCTGGCGTGTCTCAGATCGAGGCCCACATCCATCCCGACCACCAGGCATCACAGCACGTGGCCCGGGCGGTGGGTCTACACCCAACGGGAGAAACGGTAGATGGTGAAGAGACCTGGTCGTGGCAGCCATAGCGGACTTTCGTCTGAGACCCTCACACGTGTGAGATGGCTAGTCCTTCTGGTGGTGTTCGGCGTGTTGCGCGGCTAGCCGCTTGATGCTGTCGCTGGCACTGTGGAGGTGTCCCTGGGAGGCGAAGGCGTGGGCAGCCCCTTCTGCTGCGTCACTGTCAGCGAAGCGCGAGGCGGCCCGTCGGGCGTGCACGGCAGCGGCCTCACATTCTTCGGCCAGGCGTTTATAGGACGCGGCGAGATCCATCAGCAGGGGGCTAGCCGACGGGCTGGGGGCAGTCGTCGTCGACGCCTCCGCAGGCTCCTCCACATCCGGTGCGTCGACAATCTCGGGTGCCTCACTGAGTACCTGTCGGGCCTCGGCAACGGTGAAGCGACCCTGGCTCACCTCGCGACCCACCACGACTCCCCCGAGACGACGTTTCTTGACGGACAGACCCACAAGACGACGGAGATCATCAAGGTTTCTCACACCACCAGCGGCGATCACCGGCTCCTCCACGGCTGCGACCGCTTCGGTGAGTATGTGGAAATTGGGGGCATCGACCAGGGCATCACGACCTACTTCGGCCACGAGAAAAGAAGCCGCCCCCGCAGACTCCATTTCGATCATCACCTCTTCGAGGTATCGACCGGAGTTGTGTTTCCAGCCACGGGTGGCGAGTTGCTCATCGGGGTGAACATCGAGCGCCACCGAAACCTGCACCGGATATTCCCGGCACAGCTCCCACACCATGTTCTGGTCTTCGATCGCCGCGGTACCCATAACAATACGCCAGGCCCCCTTGTCGAGTAGCCGTGCCGCCTCGACATGGGAGCGTATTCCGCCCGATACCTGGACGTCGCCTTCGACCACCTCAAGGATCTTGTCGATCAGGTCACGATTGCGGCGATCGTCGTAGGCGGCAGCATCGAGATCGACGATGTGGACATGGTCCACCCCCTGGTCGAACCAGGATCGGATCCGCGCGATTGGATCGTTGTGCAGGGCAATCGCCGTCTCGACATCTCCCCTGGGAAGACGTACCGACCGGCCATCCAGAATGTTGACTCGCGCATAGAGATCCATATTGAGAAAGTAGCGGAGACACGGAGTAGAGGTCGTGGAGAATCCCTACAGGACACTCGCTACGGCTACCACGCCCCGAGGCTAGCCTTCGGGTTAGATGCGATTCCGTCGTCAGCTTTAGGAGAAACCATGGGCACCAAAGTCGCAATCAATGGATTCGGCCGCATCGGCCGCAACCTCTTCCGCGCAGTCAAGAAGGCCGGCTTCGATGTCGACTTCGTCGCCGTCAACGACCTGACCGATAACGAGTCCCTTGCCAACCTTCTCCGCTTCGACTCGGTCCACGGTCGCTATCAGGGAACGGTCGAGGCAACCGACGATGGCTTGGTGGTCGACGGCGACAAGATGAAGGTATTCGAGGAGCGGGATCCCGCCAACCTCCCCTGGGGGGATATTGGTGCCGATATCGTGGTGGAATCCACCGGATTCTTCACCGACCGTGCCAGCGCCACCAAGCACATCGATGGTGGCGCAAAGAAGGTGATCATCTCGGCGCCCGCCAAGGACCCCGACGTCACCATCGTGCTCGGCGTCAACGATGACGCCTACGATCCCGCGAACCATTCGATCATCTCCAATGCCTCCTGCACCACGAACTCGGTGGTTCCGATGGCAAAAGTCCTGCAAGATTCCTTCGGGATCGAGAAGGGGCTGATGACGACGATCCATGCCTATACAGGCGACCAAAATCTCCAGGACGGACCCCACAGGGATCCACGTCGCGCCCGGGCGGCGGCCCTTTCCGTCATCCCCACCACTACCGGTGCCGCAAAGGCGACATCCCTGGTGCTGCCCGAGCTCGAAGGGCGTCTCGATGGTTATTCGCTGCGAGTTCCCGTACCCGACGGTTCGATCACCGATCTCACGGTCCAGCTTTCCAAGCCGGCTTCCGTCGACGAGGTGAATGCAGCGTTCAAAGAGGCAGCCGATGGACCACTCGCCGGCATCATCGAGTACAGCACGGACCCCTTGGTGTCGTCCGATATCGTCGGCAACCCCGCCTCCTGCATCTTCGACTCACCGCTGACGATGAGTATCGACGATCAGATCAAGGTGTTCGGTTGGTACGACAACGAGTGGGGCTACTCCACCCGCCTCGGCGAGCTCGTGGTAAAGGTCGGCGAAAGCCTCTAAACGGCCTCGCCCTTGCTGACCTACTCTCCCGTCTTTCGAGTTTCGAGGGGGACCGATGGTCGAGGGTGTGAATTTGTGGACTGGTCGCGTTTTTTCACAACGTCGACCACGGTCGGGTTAGCTCCGATGGTCGAGGGTGTGAATTTGTGGACTGGTCGCGTTTTTTCACAACGTCGACCACGGTCGGGTTACTACAGGCGGTGGGCCGCAACCCGTAGGTAGAGCTCCTGGGCCTCTTCTAGGAGGGGTGCGAGGCGCGAGGGGAATTTGTCGTCTTTGGGTCGGTACGGGGCAAACCCGGTTGACCGGTGCACAGTGTCATACCAATAGGGCGCCCAGTTTCCATCCTCTGGTTTCGGACCCGGCTCCCAGCTCAGCATCTCGTCGGTGTATGGAATGCCGATGCGGTCACACAGTCGGAAGAGGATGGTTGGTGGGTCGGTCAGTAGGGCGCGGGACTCGAGGACGATCGGTTCCCGGCCCGCGGCGAGGACCGAGTCCACCAGTTTGACCTGGTTGGGAAGTCCGGTCTCTTCGATGGCCGGGTTGGGCAACTGCTGGATCAGCGAGCTCAACATGGCCTCGGGTTCTCTCGTGAGGATCACGTTCACCACCTGGTTGAGAAACGACCGGTCCAGCCCCACGAGGTGATGGGCCATGTTCTTGAAGAACACGATGGGGGTGGGATAGGCGCCCATGATGACCGATTCCACGACTCGCTCGCCGTCGTTCTCCATGGCGGCCAGGACCTCGTCATCACCTGGATGGGCAACACCCGTAGTCGCCAGATAATGCCCGTAGAGCGGCTCATCGACAACCGTGGTGTCGGATCGCTCCCGGAATGAGTACATCAAGGCGGTGGAAACATTGCGGGGACCACTCCACAGACAGATCCGTTTCATTTCATCCATGGGATGCCCCTATCGATCGTTCCACGGCCGCTTCGTAGAGCCCACGCAGATGCGTTGTCATCGAGCCCTCGACGCCACCGCCGATGATTCGACCGTCGACCTTGACTACGGGCGTGAGCCCACCGAATGTTCCAGTCACGAACGCTTCGTCGGCGGAGTAGACGTCGGTGAGACTGAAGGCATGCTCCCTGGCGACAATCCCGCCCTCCCTCGCCACCTCGAGAACGACTCCCCTGGTTATCCCGGGGAGGTTGTAGAGACCGGTCGATGTCCACACCTCGTCACCACGTACGACGAAAAAGTTGGTGGCATTGCAGGTGGCCACCGCACCGGTTGGATCGAGCATGAGAGCCTCGTCGGCGCCGGCCTCTGTCGCTTGGATCAGGGCAATCACCTCATGCAGTTTGGAGTGACTGTTGATCCGCTGATCGAGAGTGTCGGGTGGCGGACGTCGAACCGTGGCGGTGAAGAGAGAGATACCACTCGAGCGGACACCGGGGTCCGCGAGCTTGTGCTCGGCGATGATCACCACGTTGGGACCACCGATCACATTCGAAGGATGCTGTGAGGGCGTTTTCTTGTCCCCGCGGGTGATCATGATCCGGACGTGGACGCCGTCCGTCATCTGGTTGCGATTCACCGTCTCGTGCAGGGCGGCAGTTACTTGCTCCCTCGTCATCCCGATGTCGAGGTGGGTTGCGGCTGCGTCAGCGAACAGACGGTCGAGGTGACGATCGAGAAAGGCAAAGTGGCCCTGGTGCAATCGGAGCCCCTCCCAGATCCCATCACCGACCACGAAACCAGAGTCGAACACCGAGACGCGGGCTTCTGCTCTGGGGAAGAACTCACCGTTCACATAGATCTCGATGCCGACGTTGCGGTCGTCGGGAAGGGCGTCATGTGTCCCCAATCTGGATCCTCTCGTTGGCCAGCCACGACGATAACGCCATTTCTGGGGCTCAACTCCGCTACCGGGTTGGAAGGGTCGAGGGCGGATTACCCTCGCCTGATGGCAAATAAGACGGACGAGGTCGAATGCTGGTCGTCGTTCAAGGTGTGGCTGTTCTCGTTGTTCAACCGGAATCCGGACAGCAACCCCGCCCTGGTCGACCACGCCGGGCTCACCGCCGATGATCGGTTCCTCGATGTTGGATGCGGACTTGGGGCCGTCTTAGAGCACGCCGCCGCCACGAACGCCGAGGTGGCGGGTGTGGACCCCAGCCCGGCAATGGTGGAACGGGCATCCCAGCGTGTGCCCCATGCCAAGGTGAAGGTGGGATCTGCCGAGAACATTTCCTTTCCCGACGACTATTTCAGCGTGGTAGCCAATGTGTCGTCCTACCACCACTGGGCCAAGCCAGACGACGGGCTCGCTGAGATTCTCAGGGTCCTCGCGCCGGGCGGCCGACTTCTCATCGCTGAGAAACGGCTGAGGCGGAAGAAGGGTCATGGCCTCCACCCCGACGGTGCCGACCAGGTGGCGCGAACGCTGAACAGGCTGGGCTATGCGAGGTCCGACGTGGACTCACTCAAGGTAGGCCGGACTGAGTTCCTGGTGGTATCGGGGATGGCTCCGGCCTCCAAGAGCTCGTCGACATAGCAACCGACCCTCGTCTTGATTCGCGTTCAACATCCACCGCGAGCCCGGACCATTCGGTGAGTAGAGGTCTGCTCCAGGAGTGCGATGACCAACAAGCTGCTCGTAGACGCGAGTGCCCTTTCGGAGAGGGCCAGTACCTTTCGGTCTCTCGCCGATCGTCTGGGCCGATCCGTCAACATCGACGGCTCGGGATGTGGCCCCTCGGTGTCGGGCGCCATCTCTGATCTTGCCGGCTGTGTGAGACGCGTCCTTGCCCAGGGTGCGGTCTCTCTCGACGCGTGTGCCGAAGGACTCGACCAGGTTGTTTCGACCAGCGCCGAGACCGACGACACCGTTGCCGGCAACATGCCGATCCCGGTATGACGAGCCTTCGCGAACGGGGTCGTGCCGTGGGGGTCGATATACCCGCATGGATCGAGTCTGCCGAGAGCGATGCTGACGATTCCGCTCAGGGATTCGAGGAGGAGGGCGAAAATCTGGATACAGTCGGGCGGGAGGCGGGGACCACGATGGGTGCTCTCTTCGAGGACGAGCTGATGGGTCTCGGTGGCATCGCCGCGGTGGCGGTAGGTGCCGGAGTCGAGTACGTGTTCACCCAGGTGGGCGACGAATTCGAGGAGGTGGGGAGCCGCACTCGACGATACGCCGACGATATCGGCGATACCACTTCAGAATTAGAAACGGCCCTGTCAGAACTCGAGTCGGCACATCAGGGGTACGAAGATCTGCAGACGAAGATTGACGAGTTGGCCGGGATCCCAGAGGACGAGAGAGATGAGGACGAGTGGCTTGCGGCGATCGACGCAGCGCGATGGACCGGCAGAGCGGTGGGGCACGCCAAAAGCCGAGTGGCCGAAGTGGTGGACGAGGCCGAGACCTACGACCGTTTCCACGGTGAGAACATATCCGCGATCGAGTCGGACATCGCCGACAGCGTCGATCGACTCGGCAGGGCTTTCGGTGCCCTGGAGAAGGTAGGTGCGGATCCGAACGCGGCGCTACGGGAGTTCACTGTTCTGTACTTCGGGGCGCTACTCGACGGGCGGACGATGCCAGTGGACGAAACCGAGGACCTCGACGAGATTGCTGACCGGACCGGCGTCGACCCGGTCGACATACTCCAGGGAATCGAGGAACTCCAAGAGGCCGGTCTGGCCGAGGAGGATCCCGACTACTTCTATATCGAGTGGGTTGCTTGGACACTAGCCAACGGGCTGACACCCTCAGAGCTGGTGGACCGGGCCCGACAGGAGGGCGTCGACGCCGATACTTTCGATGTGGTCGACGGCCTGACCGTGGTACGGGATCCGCAGGCGCGGCCCTATCTGGTTATCGAGGACGCCGGTGACGCCCGCGAGATCGTCCGGCTCAATGAACTCCTCTTCGGTGGTGCCCCGTCGGAGAACGATGACCGGAGGGATGAGAACTCCTGGTCCTTCGACGAGGACGTTTACCTGGTGCTCCACACCGGTGGCGCCCTCATCGCCACCCCGGAGGGCATCCTCATGGGCATTGGGGGCAACCCTATCGTCGACTGGTTCAGTGCCAAGGGCGGCACCACCTGGGGTGAGATCTTCATGCTCAACGGTGACCCCGACGATCCGGTACAGGAACTGATCGACATCATCGAATCCGGTTCGACCCACAGTGATGGCGATCCGACCCTCGATCGGCTCCTCCACCACGAGCGTATCCACTCCGAACAATGGGCCCGCTACGGATACCTTGATTTCATCGCCCGCTATCTCGATGCTTCCACCGACGTCGAGCTGCACACTAGGTGGGTTCCCTGGCCAATACCTTTTGGCAGCTGGGTTTCCTATCCCGTGATCGTCGAACGAGACCCCTGTCTCAACGAGTACGAACAGGAAGCTGGTCTCGATGACGGAGGGTACGATTGCGACTGACCGCAAGGAGATCGGTACGACCCATGGTCAGGACGACGATGGCTCTCTCGGTGCTCCTAATCCTCACTGCCTGTGATCCCATGAGCCCACCCCTGGTCCGACACGAGGGTGGGTACCGACTGGTGGAGGAGATGGAGCTCGAGTTGTGGATGGGCGACGAATGTGAAGGGATCACAGCACTCGAAGTGGTTCTGAGCAAAGAGGACGAGGACCTCGACATGGCCAGATTCGAGTCGACCGAGAACGAGGGAGCCTCGATCTCGCATTGGATCCTCGGAAGCGTGCCCGAAGGTTTCCAGGTGGTGGATCCTCTGGAGGCGGATTGGGATCTAGCCGACACCATCCGTTTCCGCGTCGAAGCCGATGAATCCAGGACATCGAGTCATCTCGTCGTCAACTCATTCTCAGAAGATGCCTCCCAACAGGACAACTCCTGGTACGTCCAGGATGAGGGCTGGCTCACCGACTCGGAGTACAACGGACTAGTCGCCGACGAAAACGGTGTCCTCCCTCTCTGCCCTAACACCGGCTGAATACACTCGGGTGCGACTCGTTCGCGAGTCGGGAACGCTCCCCTCCCCTCCGGGATGCTCCTATAGATGTCAAGCGGCCTTTTTGGTGGGTTGTTTGGGGGTGCGGAGGATCCCGATGATTTCGCGGGCCACGTAGCGTTTGAGGCAGCGGATCACCCCTTTTCGGGTTGTTCTTGGTTCGGCGAGTCTTCGGTTCATGTAGTCGATGGTGGGCTGGTGGTATCTGAGTCTGACGATGACGATCCGGTAGAGGGCAGCGTTGGCTTGCCGGTCACCGCCCCGGTTGAGTCGATGGTGTTGTTGGTGGCCGGAGGAGGCGTCAACGGGGCTGACACCGCAGAGAGCAGCGAATGACGCTTCCGATTTGAGACGATCCGGGTTGGACCCGGCCGCTATCAGCAGATCGGAGGCGACCTGGGGTCCCACCCCCACCAGGTCTAACAGCTCGGGAGGGTGCCGTTGCCTCGACCAGCTCCTCGATCCCCTCGTCGAGGTCGTCGAGCTCGTCGGTGAGATACTCATATCTCTTCGCCAGTGACCGCAATGTCTTTTTAGCCGCCTGATACGGGTCACCGAGGTCACCAATCCGGTAGCGGGCCGCCTTTTGGACCATCTCTTTGAGGGAGAGGTCTTCGAGTTGGGCTCGGAGCCGGTCCGGGGCGGTGGCGACCAGAGCATGCATCTGATTAGCCGCCGCGGTGCGTTGTTTCACAGCACTGCGACGGAGCCTGTCAAGTTCTTTGTGTGAGGTAGTGTTTTCATGGGGTTGGTTCGAGGCGGCCGGGGAAGGCGATAGCGAGGCCGTTGAGGGCTTGTTTCCATCCTTGGGTCCCGGTGCCGAGGTCACCTCCTCTTTCGTGTCCGATGTTTCGGATGGCGAGGTAGAGGATTTTGAGGACGGCGTCGTCGGTGGGGAAGTGCCCTCGGTTCTTGGTGACCTTGCGCAGCTGATAGTTCAACGACTCGACGGCGTTGGCGGTGTAGATGATCTTTCGGATGGCGGGGTCAAACTCCAAGAAGGGGGTGAACCTCTCCCAGTTCCGTTTCCACAGGTCGACCACCGCCGGATACTTGTCACCCCAATCGGTCTCGAACCCGTCGAGGGCGTCCCGGGCGGCTTCCTCGTTGACGGCCAGGTAGATAGGTTTCAGGTCTCGGGTGATGGGCTTGCGGTCCTTCCAGGAGATGAAGCGGATGGTGTTGCGGATGAGATGCACCACG
>WHTL01000408.1 GCA_009377735.1 Acidimicrobiia bacterium | reverse complement strand
CTGACCTGCCTGGAGGAGGGAATGAAATCGCTGATTTGTCTCCTCGGCGGTCCCGAATCCGGCGTACTGGCGCATCGTCCACTGCTTACCCCGATACATGGTCGGATACGGCCCACGAGTGAAGGGGTAGACGCCCGGCTCACCGATGAGATCGGTGTCGGGCGGTTCGTCGTACACCACCTCGATCTTTATCCCACTCGGGGTGTATATGCTTTCGGAGTCGTCGCCGGTATCCTTGTCCACGAGACACATCGTATCGGCATCTGGACGGGGGTTCTGCTCCGAAATCGCGGGCAGATGCGGCGGGTGGATTTACCCTGTGTCAAGGAGCATCCCAAATCCCCAAACACGAGATCGAGTTTTGGCACGTAGAGCACTAATCCACAGAGTTGAATCCAAGGAGCGACGAGGACGTGTCGTCGGCTCCTTGGCCGTGCTCCTCTCGATTGCGGTACTCGGCTCCACCTGGGTTGGTCTGTTCGCCTTTCTTGGTGGTTCTGCCGCCAACGGCACCTTCCAGGACGTTAAGTCCGAGTGGATCCCAGAAACCGAGGAGATGGATCTCACCCTCCCCCAGCTTTCTGCCGTATCCCGGATATACGCCGGATCCGGGGAGATGCTCGCCCAGCTCCACGACGGTCGCAACTCCAAACCGGTTGAGTACGAGGAGATCCCCCAGGTCCTGGTCGACGCCGTCCTCGCCGCCGAGGACGATGACTTCTTCGAGCATGACGGATGGGATCCCGAGGCTACGGCTGCGGCCATGAGAGACACCCTGCAAGGAACCCTCCGAGGTGGATCAACCGTCACCCAGCAGGTGGTCAAGAACGCCTTCGTGGGATCCGATATCACCCTGAAGCGGAAGGTCAACGAACTGTTCGTATCCCTTGAGGTCGAGAGAGAGTTCTCCAAGGAAGACATCCTCGGCTACTACCTCAACTCGGTATATTTCGGTGCTGGCGCCTACGGGGTCAAGGCCGCTGCCGAGGAGTTCTACGACAAGGACCTCGAGGACATCACCCTCGCCGAAGCGGCCACGCTCGCCGTCATGATCCGTAACCCCGGTATCTACAACCCTCGTCAGAATCCCGAAGACGTGCGGGCCCGCCGCGATAACACGGTGCTTGCCGACATGGAAGACAGTGGTTGGATCAGCGCCGCAGAGCGAAAGGCGGCCGCAGACACGCGTCTCGGTGTCGTGGAGCAGGAGGACGAAGACGTCGCGGTCTCCAACCACGTGGTAGCAGCAGCCCGCAGTGAGTTGCTCAGCAATCCCGAGTTCTCGTTCCTGGGCGAGACACTGGCCGATAGGAAGAGGATGATCTTCGGTTGCCCCGCCAACGACACAGAATGCAGCGGTGGTGGTGGCCTCACCATCGAAACGACGGTGGACATGGAGTTGCAGGAGGATGCCCAGGACATCCTCGCCGACTGGTTCCCTCTCTTCGATTACAACGAGCGCATCGATGCTTGCACCGAATCATTGGGTGAGGGCGAGTCGTCCGAGTTCATCGCCGAGTACGTCGAGAACCAGACCTGTCAGGTGACCGGGGCCTTGTCGATGGTGGACAACGAAACCGGGGCCATCAAGGTCATGGCGAGTGCCATCCCCTTCGAGTTCAATCAATTCGACCTGGCCCTGCAGGCCCGACGCAACCCCGGCTCGTCATTCAAGCCGTTTGCCCTGGTGGCCGCCCTGCAGTCCGGGATAACCCTCGGAACGCGTTACGACGGCTCCAGCCCACAGAGCTTCACTTGCGAGGGACCATGCTCCCCAAGCGGGAATCAGTGGACCGTGCGAAATGCCGGGAGCTCCTATGGGAACATCACTCTGGAGCAGGCGACCTATAACTCCGTCAACACCGTTTATGCCCAGGTGGGCTTGGAGGTTGGCCCGAGCAAGGTTGCCGATGCGGCGCGGTCGATGGGGATCCGGTCCCCACTCACCGAAGTTCCGTCGATCGTTCTCGGTACGAGTGCGGTGACCACCCTGGAGATGGCGTCGGCGTTCAGCAACTTCGCCACCAACGGGGTGTGGGCGGAACCATATCTCATCTCGAAGATCACCGACCGTGACGGCACCATCCTCTACGAGAAGCAGGTCCAGCCGAAGCAGACCATCGATCCCGCCATCGCCGCCGCCGCTCGTCGGCCCCTTCTCGTGGTTCCTGTGAGTGGTACCGGACCCAAGGCGAACATCGGTCGACCTCAAGGAGGAAAGACGGGCACCCACCAAAACTTCACCGATGCCTGGTTCGTGGGGTTCACCCCCGAGTACTCCACCGCCGTGTGGGTGGGCAACTCCAACGCCCAGGAACCGATGACGGGTGTGACCATCAACGGGGAGACATACAGCAGGGTCTACGGTGGCGACGTTGGCGCCCCGATCTGGGCCGAGTTCATGACCATCGCCACGGAAGGCATGCCTGAAGAGGACTTCCCCGACGAACCAGAGGACATTGGCGAGTTCGTAAGACCGCCATTGACGACGGTACCCAATGTCGTCGGTCTCGACAGCGGGTCGGCCGCCGCCGAACTTGAGGCTGCGGGGCTCAATGCCAGCATTTCTGAGGCACCATCCCGCGAGCCCGAGGGGATCGTGGTGGGTCAGGAGTACGCAGGTGGTGCCCAAGTCGAGGAGGGGACGACGGTGACCATCACCGTCTCCAACGGCGAGGTGCCCAGTGGCTCAATGCCTGATCTCGTTGGACTCACCCAGGACGAGGCATTGGCAGTGTTGGGTGATTTCCAGAACAACGCGGGCATCCGGATCGAGGTCTTTGGACGTGAGGTCCCAGTCGACGAACCCAACCAGGTGGGCATCGTATTGGCGCAGACGCCCAGCGCCGGCGCCGCCGTCAACGAGGGTGACCGGGTGGTCCTCGATATCGGCGTCGGACCGGGCAATGACGACGGAGACGACGGAGACAACGG
>WHTL01000206.1 GCA_009377735.1 Acidimicrobiia bacterium | reverse complement strand
GGCCCAGTCCTCGACAGTCTCCGAAACAGATGAGATTGCCTCGACGGCATTGCGCTGGTACAGCTCCCTGGTCACCCGTGTGATTCGCGTTGCGAACACAAATGCTTCCACCTTTCCCAGTGTTCCGCCGACGCTGTGGAGAAAATAGAGGAGCATCTCGGAGTATCGGTCCATGGAACCGGAAACGTCGGCGAGGACCACCAGGGGGCGTCGCCTCCGGCGTCGCTCGTCGAACACGAGGGGGATCATGTCGGCGTCGGAGCGCACCGCATAACGAAGGGAGCGTCGCAGATCGGGCCGATCGCCACCAGCCGCGGGCTGGCGACGTCGCCCCTTGACATCGGCGGGCCTCCATCTCATTCCGGCGATAAGCGACCGCACGGTAGCGAGCTCGTCGGAATCGAGAGTGGCGAAGTCCCTGTCCCCGAGACGCTCCCACTCCGAGGCGCCGACCACGGTGCCGAGCTGGTCGTCACCGATGTCCTCCTCACCAAGATCGGCAGCATCGACCGTCCAGGTCCTCTTCCGGGGACGGGCAATCTGGAGTGATGGATCCACATGGGCGCGAAACGTCTCCAAGAAGATCCGGTCGAATATCGGAATCTGGTCATGGTGGGTGACACAGAGACTTCGGAACCCAAAGTACACATCCTCGGCTTTCCCCAATCCGACCAACTCGGAAGCATCGGCCAGATCGGAGATAGTCATAGGCCCTACCGAGAGACCCGCTTCTCGCAGTCGATCGACGAGAACAGAGAGAACTTCGACCGGGGTCGTCTCGGTGGTGATACTCAACTGATAGGAAACCTGAGGGTGGCACCGACACCATCGGCGTCGAGCTGTGATGCCACCCGTACCTGACGCACCACCCCACCACTGGCGATCACGGCGTCCATGGCGAAGGAGATGATGTCCGATTCTTCGATCGTCTCGGTGCCGCAGAGCGGGCACTCCGTTCCCGAACGCGCCATCCAGCCACATGAGTCGCAGCGCACACCCTCACGTTCGTAGGGACCCGCTACGAGCATCGTCTCCACTGCATGGGCGTTAATGGCCTCCAATGTCGCCAACGCACCCACAGTGACCGGACGACCAGCACCCTTGGCCTCAAGGAAGGCATCTATGGCGACCACATCGCGCTGTCGCCGCAGGTCGCCCGCTGCGTCGTCGACCACCTTGTATAACTCGGACTCGTTGACCGTGCTGGGGTCTACCGTGAACCTGTGGGTGGGAAGACGACCGAGGTAGTCGTGGAGCTCATTGACGAACTCACCGTGGGTCTCCTCCCGGGCCCCAATGGCAAGGAGGTCGAATGCCTCCTCCCTATGGGCGGCGAGAAGAAGATCCGACGCCCGCCTCCACATGTGGGTGGTTGCCTCGTCGGCTCGTCTCTGAGCCGTGTGCTCGTCGTAGCCCTCGAACCCGCCATAGTTGGGCTTGCCCAGACTGGCAGTCAGCTTCTCGACTACCTGCATCCCGTCACCGTCGGCCACCCAGAGCTTGGTGGCGGCGTGGTCGACGATCGTCACCCCCGCTCGCATCGGGTTGGGGAGCGCCCTCAACCCCCGAAGATAGGGACGGGTTGAGAGATGGACCCGGTCGCCGGGCTCCCGTTCCAGATGCCGCAGCTCCCATATGCCATCCTGCTTCGACGCGAAGATCGCAGCTCCTCTACCACCCTGCTCCTCGATCTCATCGGCACTCTCCAGAATACGCGCCACATCGGTGCGCACCGACATGGCACCGGAGCGATCGAACGCCTCCGCGGATTCTTTTACCCGTCGGACGAGAGAGGTCAGAGAGGTTCGCACGGCTCCCGGATGTCTCACCACGGTTAGTGATATGAGAGTTCCTCCTGGGCTTCGCAGACTCGACAGGCCATTGATCATGGTGCCTCCTGTTGATTCGCCGGACGGGACTCGAGAAGCTCCGCTCCCGAGACTCGCTCGGTGTCTTCTCGGTACTTCAGAACCACTCCCAAAGTGGCGTCCACTACCTCTGGTGTGAGCTCATCTGCATGCAAGACCCTGAGGGCAGCCGCCCAGTCAATCGTTTCGGCCACACCGGGCGGCTTGAAGAGGTCGAGCGACCTGAGATCCCCCATCGCTTCGGTGATCTGTTTGGCAAGACGGTCGTCGATGTCCGGTACGCGGAGACGAAGAATGTCCAGCTCCCGCTCTTGGGTCGGGTAATCGATCCACTGATAGATACATCGTCTCTTGAGGGCGTCGTGGATGTCACGAGTGCGGTTGGAGGTGAGCACGACCACCGGTGGTTCCTCTGCGGTGACCGTGCCGATCTCGGGGATGGTGACCTGGAAATCGGAGAGAATCTCGAGGAGGTAGGCCTCGAACTCCTCGTCAGCCCGGTCGAGCTCGTCGATGAGAAGGACCGGGCGCACGCCGTCGCGGCTCAATTCGATCGACTCGAGCAGGGGGCGAGCCACCAGATACTCCCGTGACATGATGTCGCTCACCTCGGCTTGGCCTCCACCGGCCTCGATGAGCCGAATGGCGAGCATCTGGCGGGGATAGTCCCACTCGTAAATGGCATGCCCTGCGTCGAGGCCCTCGTAGCACTGCAGGCGAATCAGTGGTGCGTCGAGAACCGCTGCGAGGACCTTGGCGACCTCCGTCTTCCCCACACCGGCCTCACCCTCGAGGAAAAGTGGACGACCCATCGACAGGGCCAGGTGCACCGATACGGCCAGCCCCCGGTCGGCAACATAACGCTCCTGAGCGAATGTCTCGATCACCTGATCGACAGTTGCCGGTATCACGCTTCCGAGGATAGAGAGTGTCGGCGGAGAATGTTCAAGCTAAGAGTCTTCACAGGTCCGGGTGAGACCGCGATCCGCGACGACATCGAGCCTCCTCAACCCACTGGCCACGACCAGTATCAGGGCCAGTGGCACTCACTCAAGCCTGACTTGCGTTGACGTAACCACCGACGATCCCGCGGTGACGGGGAACCTAGAGCACGACCACACCGAACCCGGAAAGGAACCTCTACCCAACTGACAGACACCGAGTCGCAGGGTTGAGGTCGGACGGCCCCGACCACGCGAGACTGAGGCAGAGGCAGCCGTAGGGGGTCGGGGAGACGGAGTCCCCCAGAGACTACTGTGCCCCCAGCGCCTGCGACACTGCTCGCTTCACGAAAACACCGGTCAGGTGAGTCTTGTACTCCTCTGATCCGTAAAGATCTTCGAGGGCGCTCACTTCCGCACTCGCACGGCTGGCGGCGTCGGCGAGGACAGACTCGGATCCATCGGTGCCGATGAGGGCGTCGGCTGCCTCGCTCGCCAGCGTCGGTTTCGAGCCCACACCCGTCACCGCGAGACGACAATCCGAAATGGTTCCGTTATCCCGTGCGACCCAGGCGGCGACACCCGCCACCGCATAGTCGGTGTGTCCGCCACGACGCCCCAGCTTGTCGTATGCCGTCCCACCGGCGCGTTTGGGGATCTTGATCTCGGTGAGGATCTCATCCGGCTCCAAGGCCGACATCATGGTGTCGACGAACCAGTCGTCGGCGGCCACCTCCCTCGTACCCGAAGGCCCCTGGACGACCATGGTGGCTCCCAGTGCCAAGATGGCAGCCGTTTGGTCGGCGGCGAGATCGGCATGGGCAATGGCACCACAGGTGGTTCCCCGGTTACGGACCTGGGGGTCACCCGTCCATGATGCCGCCTGCTTTAGGGCCTGGGGCACAAGATCGGATTCGGCGGTGTCCTTGTGGGGAACGAGTCCGCCGATGGAGGTGTGATCGTCGTGCTCGGTGATCTGGTCGAGTCCTGAGACACCACCGATGTCGATCACGGTATCTGGTGAGAGAAGACGCAGTTTCATCATCGGTATGAGGCTCATCCCTCCCGACATCACCTTGCCGAACTCTGACGAGGAGAGAGCAGAGACAGCTTCGTCAATGCTCTCAGCTGCGACGTACTCGAAGCTGCGTGGATACATTTAGGAACTCCTCGCTGTCTGGATTGCCTTCCATACATTCTTGGACCGGAGCGGCATGTCCACATGGTCGATCCCTAGTGGTGACAGGGCGTCGGCTACCGCATTGACGATGGTCTGTGCCGATCCGATCGTCCCCGCCTCGCCGATACCCTTCACCCCGAGCGGGTTGATGTCACTCGGTGTCGTGGTGCGATGCAGATCGAACATCGGAAGATCGGCAGCTGTGGGGATGATGTAGTCCATGAAGGATGGGGTGAGCATATTGCCATCCTCGTCGTAGATCCCCTCCTCGAACATGGCCTGTCCCAGGCCCTGGGCGATCCCTCCATGGACCTGGCCCGCCACGATCATCGGGTTTATGACGTTGCCGCAGTCGTCCATCGCCGTGTACTTGAGGACCTTGGTGTGACCGGTCTCGGGGTCGACCTCGACCATGGCGAGATGCGAGCCGAACGGCCATGTGGCATTGGCTGGGCTGAAGATGGACTGGGCCTCGAGGCCCCCACTCATCCCATCGGGGAGGAGGTGTGGTTGATAGGCCATCGTGAGCAGTTGCTCCCACCCCACCGCCGAGTCCGGTGAACCGGCCACCGAGGCGCCATCGACGTTCAATTCGATGTCGTCTTCGGATGCCTCCAGAGCGTGGGCAGCGATCTTCACCGCCTTCTCCCTCACCTGTTGTGCCGCTTCGAACGTGGCTGCCCCGTCCACCGCGGCCGAGCGGGAACCGAAGGTGCCGATTCCCATGGTGGAGTCGCCGGTATCACCGTGGCTTACCCTGATCTTCTCCACCGGGATGCCCAACTCGCTCGACACGATCTGTGCCCAGGTAGTCTCATGGCCCTGCCCGGACGGACCCGTGCCCGTTATCACCGTGACGGTGCCGTCGGGGTTGACCCGCACCAGCCCAGTGCCCGAGAACGCTGCAGGCAGCCCGTATTGAGTCCAGCTGAACCCGAGGTCGACTAGAGCAGACGGACCGAAACCGCATACCTCGACATAGGTGGCTAGACCGATCCCAACATGTCTGTTCTCGGAGCGGGCGGCGTCGCGCTCGGCCTTCCAGCCCTCGTAATCGGTCGTCTCGAGAAGAGCGTCCAGGTTCATGCTGTAATCGCCGGTATCCATGGCAAAACCGATCGGCGCCATGGCGCCTGGGAAGTCCTCGGCAGGGATGAAGTTCTTGCGCCGCACGTCGGCGGGGTCCATCCCAATCTGACGGGCGTAATGGTCGAGTATCCGCTCCAGGTAGTAGATCGCCTCGGGACGACCGGCACCCCGGTAGGCGTCGGTGGTCATCGTGTTGGTGGTTACCAGATTGAGCACCATCGAAGTGGGGAACTTGTACTGACCAGAACCCACGAACATCCCGAGGAACGGGATGGCGACCGTGAAGTTCTGGCTGTAGGCGCCCATGTCACAGATGGCGTCGAGCTCATAGCCGAGAACCTCTCCGTCCTCGGTGCCCACGATGGTGGCCATCCCCAACCAGGCGCGGCCGTGGATGGTGGAAACCGCCGCCTCCCGACGGGTCTCGGTGAACTTCACCGGCACACCTAGTTTCCTGGATGCCCATGACACCAGGATCTCGTCGTTGTAGACGTTGAGTTTCGCCCCGAAGCCCCCTCCGACCTCGGGGGCGATGACCCGCACCTGATTGGTCGGCATATCCAGGGTCTTGGCTATCGCACCGGCAAGGGCGTGGGGGATCTGGGTGGAGCTGTGCACCTCGAGACGTTGGTATCCCTCGCTCCAGTCGGCGATGACGGAGCGGGGCTCGATGGCCGTAGGGATGAGCCTCTGGTTGACCATCTCCAGACTCACGGTGATGGTGTCGTCGCGCTCCTTGGCGTCCGCAATCGCCTGTTTGCTGGCAGCGATCCCGTCCTCGTCCCCGAAGGGGCCGGCCTCCCACACATGGATCACATTGGAGTCGAGGTCCTCGTGGGTCTTGACTTCGTCGGCTACGGCCTTTTTGAGGTCAACGACGGCTGGGAGGGACTCGTAGTCCACCTCGACCAGCTCTGCGGCGTCCTGGGCGGCGTAACGGGAGTCGGCCACCACCATGGCCACCGCCTCTCCGGAATGATGGACGGTGCCGTCGGCAAGCAGTGGTCGTAGCTTTCCTATGGGTATCTGGGCGAGGAGTGGGCCAAGGTGGCGCACGTCATCGGCTGTGTAGACGGCCCGAACTCCTGATGCGTCCATTGCTGCCGTGGTGTCGATCGAGGTGATCCTGGCGTGGGCAAAGGGGCTCCGCACGAACGCAACCGAGAGCGTCCCGGCCCTCTTGACGTCGTCCACATAAAGACCGAGACCCTGGACCAGCGCCGGGTCCTCCCGGCGGCGCACCGTTCCCCCGAGAACACTCCTGGTCGATGGAGATGGGGCTGTAATGGTCATGCTGGAGCCTCCTCCCAGTCAGGTGGGGCCGGCTCGACGCCGCGCATCTTGGCGGAGGCGTACTCGATGGCCCGGACGATGTTGTGGTACCCCGTGCAGCGACACAGGTTGCCGTCGATGCCGTGACGGATCTCTTCTTCGCTGGGGTTGTCGTTCTCCTCGAGGAGTCCTACCGCCGAGACGATCATGCCAGGTGTGCAGTAGCCGCACTGGAGACCGTGCCTCTCCCAGAAGCCCTCCTGTACGGGGTGGAGCTCCTCACCGTTGGCGATTCCCTCGATCGTGGTGATCTCCGAGCCGTTGGCCTGGACGGCGAACATGGTGCAGGACTTGGTGGTCTTCCCATCGACGAGCACGGTGCAGGCCCCGCAGTAGCTGGTTTCGCAACCGACATGGGTGCCCGTTAGCCCTAATCCTTCCCGTAGATAGTGCACCAGGAGCGTTCTGGGTTCGACCTCCGCACTTTCGGTCTCACCATTGACCGTTATCGATACCTGCAAGGGCACCTCCTCTGGACGACACTTCCCAAACTAATCGACCCGTCTTGATTCGCGTCGCCGAAAACGGTTCCTACCTCTTCTCGAGCACTCCGACCACTTCGATGTGGAAGGTTTGGGGGAACATGTCGACTGGTGTCACCGCCACGAGGCGGTATCCGGCGTCGTCGAGAAGCCGGACATCCCGGGAAAAGGAG
>WHTL01000326.1 GCA_009377735.1 Acidimicrobiia bacterium | reverse complement strand
GAGATGTGGTGGGCCGAAGAGCCCGAGATCGGACGGCGTCCCGTCCTGGTACTAACACGGGCGAGGGCCATTGAGGTCCTGACCTGGGTGTTGGTAGCTCCGGCCACCCGATCGGTTCGAGGGATTCCCACTGAGGTGGGCCTGAACCAAGAGGACGGAATGCCCGAGGTCTGTGCGCTCACACTCGACAATGTCCGGCCCCTGCGGAAGTCTCTGCTTACAAATAGAATCTCCTCCTTGGCGCCGGAGAAGATGGATGAGGTCTGCCGTGCTCTCGCCACGGCCGTCGATTGTTGAACTGAAGGAGCCCAACAGGAGGCGAGCACCATCTCAGGCGGGAGGGATCGGTAGGGTTGGGTTTATGCAACCGCTTGAGATCCTCTCCAGTCGGCCCAAGGATGCGGTGCGGATGCCCGAGGCGGGATGGGACCCCTCCTTGTGGGCCACCAAGATCCCACTCACCCACCGGGAGAACTTCGCCGAGGTGTTCCGGGCGATCTGGGAGAACAGGGACCGCGCCGCCTACGCCTGGCGCATTCTCAATGACGGCGTATGCGACGGGTGTGCCCTCGGCACTTCGGGTCTCAGTGATTGGACCATCGAGGGGATACACCTCTGCAACATCCGTCTCCGGCTTCTCTCCCTGAACACGATGGGAGCCCTCCAACCCGAGTTCCTCTCCGATATCGGACCACTCCGCTCCAAGAAGTCGTCGGAGCTGCGGGAGATGGGGAGGCTTCCCACTCCCATGATCAGGCGGTCTGGCGACCCGGGTTTCCAACCCGTCGGGTGGGATGAGGCGCTCGACATCATCGCCCAGCGGCTTGCCGCCACCAGCCCTGATCGCACCTACACCTACCTCACCAGTCGCGGCATCCCCAACGAGACCTATTACGTCGTCCAGAAGGTGATCCGCGCCCTGGGGACGAACAACATCGACAATGCGGCACGCGTCTGCCATTCGCCATCGACCTTCGGTCTCAAGGGATCCCTCGGGGTTGGGGCGACCACCTGCTCCTACACCGATCTCATCGGCACCGATCTGATCACATTCATCGGGTGCAACCCGGCCAAGAACCAGCCGGTGCTCATGAAGTACCTCTTCCACGCCCGCAAGGCGGGTACCAAGGTGGCGCTGGTCAACCCGATGATGGAGCCGGGCATGGACTCCTATTGGATACCGTCGGATGCGGAGAGCGCGCTGTTCGGGACCAAGATGACCGACGAGCATTTCGCGGTGCGACCTGAGGGGGACAGGGCCTTCCTCACCGGCGCCGTCAAGGCCATGTTCGAGAACGACTGGGTGGATCGGGATTTCATCGACGGCCACACGACGGGGTTCGAAGGCCTAACCGCCCATGTCGAGGCCCTCGGCTGGGAGACCTTGGAGAAGTCGTCGGGACTCGAACGGGAACGGATCGTGGACTACGCCCGGATGTTGGCGGAGGCGGACAAGGCAGTGTTCGTGTGGGGGATGGGCATCACCCAGCACAACACCGGCGAGGACAACGTGCAGACCATCGTCAACCTCGCCCTCACCAAGGGATTCGTGGGGCGGGAGGGGTGTGGTCTTATGCCCATCCGGGGCCACTCCGGGGTGCAGGGCGGCGCCGAGATGGGCGCCTACGCCCGTGTCTACCCCGGGGGACGACCCGTCGGTCCCGAGGCGGCCGCCGAGATGTCGGAACTGTGGGGCTTCGATGTTCCCGACACCCCGGCGATGACGACATCGGAGGCCTTGGAGGCAGCAGCCGAGGGCAACCTGGATGTGCTCTTGGCCATAGGCGGCAACTTCCGCGAGGTGATGCCGGGTCCCGGTGGTATCGATGAGGGGATGGGCCGAATCCCGCTCCGGGTCCATATCGACATCACCCTGTCGTCGCAGATGCTGACCGATCCCGCTGACACGGTCATCATCCTGCCCACCACCACCCGCTACGAGATGCCCGGTGGTGTAACCGAGACGAGCACGGAGCGCCGCATCATCTTCAGCCCCGAGATCCCCGGCCCCCGGATCGCCGACGCCCGACCCGAGTGGGAGATCTTCCGGGACCTGCTGAGACGGACGCGGCCCGACCTGGCCGAGACGGTCGACTACCCCGACACCGCGGCCATCCGTGATGAGATCGCCCGGGTGATTCCCATGTACGAGGGCATCGAGCACCTTTCCGAGAAGGGCGATTCCGTGCAGTATGGGGGGGAGCGGCTCTGTGAGGGGTGGGTCTTCCCCACCTCCGACGGTCTTGCACATCTCAAACCCACCCCGGTTGGCACCGATGAGCTTGCCGACGACGAGTACATCGTGATTACACGCCGGGGTAAGCAGTTCAACAGCATGGTGCTCGAGGAGGTTGACCCGATGGGCGGATATCGAAGGGATGCGGTGATGATCTCCCCGGTCGACGCCGGGCGGAACGGGCTGGCCGACGGTGACTCGGTTCGCCTGACCAATGCCTACGGTGATCTCGAAGGCGTCATTTCGGTCGTGCCCCTCGTCTCCGGGGCCGTCCAGGTCCACTGGCCCGAGGGCAACGTCCTCGTCGATCCCGTGACCCGTTCGCCCCAGGCAGACATACCCCCCTTCAAGTCGACGGTGGCCCGGCTAGAGCGTTTGGATCCCTCGTGAGCCCTTCTGTGCCCCGGCGGTCCCGTTCCCTCCCGATACGGCGGTTGCGTGACGGTGAGCTCGATGACGCTCGCCCCGATACTGTTGCCATCGAGGAGCCCCTCCAGATCCGCCTGGCGGTGCGTGGGCAGACCGAGACGGTGGCCGTCACCATGCGCACCCCCGGCGCCGACTTCGAACTGGCGGCGGGTTTCCTCCTCTCCGAAGGTGTCATCGACGGTCGTTCCGACATCGTGGGGATCGCATACTGCACCGATGATGATCTCGCACCCGACGAGCGAGCCAACGTGGTGACCGTCACCCTGCGGGGTGGCCACCAACCCGAACTCGATCATTTCCGCCGGCACTTCACCATCACCTCCGCCTGCGGGGTGTGCGGAAGGACCACCATCGACGACCTGGTAGAACGCGGCATCGCTCCACCACATGGCAGTGCCGTCCCCGTGAGTGTGATCACCCAGCTCCCGGAGAATCTCGCCGCATCCCAGAGCCTCTTCGCCCAAACCGGGGGCGTCCATGCAGCCGCACTCTTCGACAACTCCGGGGAGCTGCTGGGACTCCGGGAGGATGTTGGCCGTCACAACGCCATGGACTCCCTCGTTGGCCGTGGCCTCCTCGACGAGAAGCTGCCCTTCTCCGACCGCATCGTGATGGTGAGCGGTCGCGCCAGCTTCGAACTGGTCCAGAAGGCGGCAGTGGCTGGCATCCCGATCTTCTGTGCCGTGTCAGCCCCATCGGCGCTGGCGGTCGCCACGGCGGAACGCTTCGGGATCACCCTCATCGCCTTCCATCGGGGTGACACCGCCAACGTCTACACCGGCCACGAACGGATCAAGACCGAGTCCTGACCCTGGGTATCGGGGGATTGGGGGGAAGGCACGCGTGACGATGCACCAAAACGAGATCCCGGTCGATGAGACGCTGGTCCAGCGACTGCTAGCCAACCAGTTTCCGGAGTGGAGCGGACTCCCGTTGGTCCGGGTCCTCGAGTCCGGCACCGACCACGCCCTGTTCCGGCTGGGCGACGCTCTTGTTGTTCGACTGCCGATCATCGACTGGGCAGACGGCCAGGCACGTCTGGAGGCGACTTGGCTGCCCCGCCTCGCATCGTACGTTCCGGTGGCGCTGTCGATACCGGTCGCGCTCGGGGCGCCGGCCGACGACTACCCGTTCACCTGGTCGGTGAATCCGTGGCTGCCCGGCACCCCGCCGACGGCCGAGGAGATGGACGACCGGCGGCTGGCTGGCGAGCTGGCCGGCTTCGTCCGGGCGCTTCAGGGGTGCGACGCGACCGGTGCCTCCCTCTTCGGGTCCCGCGGGGGCTCCCTTGCGAATCCCGACCGCGACGAAGCCACCCGTGACTCGTTGCGCCGGTGTTCTGACCTGGTAGATGCGGACGCGGCGTTAGGTGTCTGGGAGGACGCACAGGCAGCCCCGCCGTGGGACGGGCCGGCGACGTGGTTCCACGGCGACCTCCAGCGAGGCAACCTGCTCATCCAAGACGGCCATCTCACCGGGATCCTCGACTGGGGCACATTCGGTGCGGGAGACCCCGCCGTTGAGCTCGCGGTATGTTGGAACTCGATGGGGCGAGAGGCGCGCACGGTGTTCCGCGATGTCTTCGCACCCGACGAGGCCACCTGGAGGCGCGGCCGCGGCTGGGCGGTGTCGATAGCTGCCATGGAGATCCCTTACTACCGCGACAGCGTCCCGGCGTTCCGTGACCGTAGCGTCCGGGCGATCGAGCGGGTGCTCGCCGGGGAGTGGCGACAACGGTAAGCAACCATGCG
>WHTL01000382.1 GCA_009377735.1 Acidimicrobiia bacterium | reverse complement strand
GACCCGCACTCACCATGGCAGCGAGGCACCAACGAGAACACCAACGGTCTCCTACGCCAATACTTCCCCAAAGGAACCGACCTCTCAATCCACACGCCAGACGAACTACAAGCAGCCGCCGACAGTCTCAACAACCGACCCAGAAAGACCCTAGGATGGGACACCCCAGCAGAGGCATTCGCCAAGCTTGTTGCGACCACCACATGAATCCGCCCGCCCTATCGCGTCAAAAATCCGCACAGAACGGGGTTTCGACACTCTCCGCCCGCCAACCCCATCCATCCCGACCCCTTGAAGAAGGTAATTCCATGACGTTGACGCTGCCCCAGCTCACCCATTTCAAGATGACCGTCGACGACGGTGTCGTCGTGGTCCTAATCGACCGCGCCGATGAGAAGATAAACACTCTCCACCCCGAGATTTTCGGTGATTTTGGCGTCATCATGGATGTGGTCGAGTCATCAGACGAGATCGTCGCCGTCGTTCTCGGCTCGGCGAAAGAGGAGTTCCTGTTTGGTGCCGATATCGGGTGGTTCTCCGAACTGGACACGCATGACAAGGCGACGGCCGCCATCGCCATGGGTCACGAGATGTTTGCCCGGATCGAGAACCTCCATAGTTCTCGCCGCAAACCCGTGGTGGCTGCCATCAGGGGTACCTGTTTAGGTGGGGGGACGGAGCTCGCCCTCGCCTGCTCCAGTCGGATCGTCACCGACGAGAAGCGGACGAAGCTGGGGCAACCGGAGGTCAACATCGGGATCCTTCCCGCCGGTGGGGGCACCCAGCGCCTCCCGGCGCTGGTGGGAATCCAGGCAGCACTGGATATGATCCTCACCGGGAAGAGTGTTCGCCCTATCCCTGCGGAGAAGATGGGCCTGGTGGACGAGGTCGTGCCCGCAACCGAGCTCCTGGACATCGCCACAACCAGGGCTCGTGACGCGGCAGAGGGCACCTCTGATGTGGCGGGGTCACGTAACTGGTTCTCACCCGATGCCTATCAGAAGCTCGCATTGGAGAAGAACCCCCTCGGTCGTCGTTTGCTCTTCTCCCAGGCGAAACAAAGACTGCTTGCCAAGACGCATGGCAACTATCCCGCCCAGGAGCGGACCCTGGAGGCGGTGCAGATCGGTATCGAAGAGGGTGCCGAAGCCGGGTACGCCGCAGAGCGAGAGTTCTTTGCCGAGTTGGTGTTGTCCCAGGAGTCGGCGGCCCTTCGCTCCATCTTCTTTACCGAGCGCGCCCTGGGCAACCAGGATTTCGGCGACCCGAATCCAGTGGATCGTGTGGCGGTACTTGGGGGCGGGCTGATGGGCGGTGGTATCGCGGCTGTGAGCGCAGGCCGCGCCGGCGCCCAGGTGCGAATCAAGGAGATCGACGCCGCCGGGGTCCGGCGGGGGCTCGCCCACGTCTCGAAGTATCTGGGCGAACAGGTCAAGCGCCACCGAATGACCGAGTTCGAAGCGGAGCGCACCATGAACCAGGTCACCGGCTCGTCGGATTGGCGGGGATTCGGGAACACCGACCTGGTTATCGAGGCCGTGTTCGAAGATCTCGACGTCAAGAGATCGATCCTCGCCGAGGTGGAGGAGATCACCGACGAGGACACCGTTTTTGCATCCAACACCTCGTCTCTTCCCATCTCGTCCATCGCCGAGGGTTCATCCCGCCCCCAGAACATTGTGGGGATGCACTACTTCTCGCCGGCGGAGAAGATGCCCCTCCTCGAGGTGATAACGACAGACACCACTTCTGAGGAGACTCTCGCCACGGCCGTCGACTTCGGAAGACGACAAGGCAAGACCGTGATCGTGGTCAACGATGGGACCGGCTTCTACACGAGTCGCATCCTGGTCCCATACACCAACGAAGCCCTCTTCCTTCTCGGGGAAGGAGCGGCCATCGACGAGATCGACCAAGCCATCGTCAACTGGGGTTTCCCGGTGGGACCACTCCTTCTGCTCGATGAAGTGGGGATAGATGTCGGGACCAAGATCGGCAAGATCATGGAGGAAGCTTTCGGGGATCGTTTGGAGCCGCCCGCGATGATGGAGGGGATGATCTCCGATGATCGGAAGGGCCGCAAGAACGGACGCGGCTTTTATGAATACGAGGACGGCAAACGTGGCGATCACGATGCCACCGTCTACGAGGTGATCGGCACCGAACCAGAGGAAGGCAAGGTCCCCTCCGACGAGATCGGGGAGCGGGTTGCCCTCCAGATGGTCAACGAAGCAGCCCTGTGCCTCTCCGATGGGGTACTCAACTCAGCGCGGGACGGGGACATCGGTGCTGTCTTCGGGCTGGGATTCCCCGCCTTCCGTGGCGGACCCTTCTTGTATGTAGATCAGACCGGCGCGGCCGAGGTCGTGGAGCGCCTCCGCCACTATGAAGAGATCCACGGCCATCGCTTCACCCCCGCCCAGATCCTGGTCGACGCCGCGGAGCAGAACACCAATTTTCGTGACCGTTACTAGCCAAAGCTGAACCCGTGAGATCTTGACATCGAACAAGTCACAGAGCGAGGTCTGGGCCACCGAGAAGTGGCGGGATCAGGCCGTGTCGTGGGCCGATGGGAAGCTAGCGGAGGTCGGCCTCACCCGCACCGGCCGGTCGACCAGGTGCGAATCCGCCCGTGGTCAACGCTCCTCACCATCCCTGTCGGTGAGTCCACGGTGTGGATGAAGCCTTGCACGCCTGAGTCCGCTTATGAGGCGGCGTTGGTTGGGATACTCGCCGAAAGGGTTCCAGAGGTCACGCTTGAACCGATCGCCCCTCGAGTTGGAGTGGGGCTGGCTCCTCCTTCCCGATGGTGGACCCATCGTCCGTGAGGCCGTGGTCTCAGAGAGAATGGGCGAGCTGTGGGAGATGGCACTGACCCGCTACTCGGAGATGCAACGTCAGTTAGTTCCCTCCGTCCCCGACATGGTCACCGCCGGTGTTCCCGACCTGACTCCGGCTCGGTTGCCTGAGATCCTCAATGAGGTGGTCGAAAGAATAGGCGGACCAGTAGATGCCGTGCCTGCCTTCGAAGAGGCTTGTGAACGATTGGAGACGGGAAGGGTGCCACCGTCGATTCAGCATGACGATTTCCACACGGGCAACGTTTTCGTCGGACCCGATGGCAACTCAGAACCTGTCTTCTTCGATTGGGGTGACGCCTACGTCGGACACCCGCTCTCGTCCCTGCTGATCGCCATTCGCGTCATGTCGCTAGACGAGCCGGACCCCGCCAAGATCAGACGAGTGTGTGATGCATACCTCAGGCCATGGACCGATCTCGCCACCCGCTCGGAACTTTACGATCATGTCCGTGACGCCATGCAAGTCGCCAAGCTGGGCCGAGCACTCGGGTGGACGCGGGCCCTCTCTAGGG
>WHTL01000373.1 GCA_009377735.1 Acidimicrobiia bacterium | reverse complement strand
TGGCCATATCGTTCGCTTCATCGAGTACATGGATGTCGGAACCACCAACGGGTGGCGTCTCGATGACGTGGTGCCCGCCCGTGAGGTCGTGTCCCTTATCGATGCCGCTCATCCGGTCGAGCCAATCGAACCCAACTATGTCGGCGAGGTCGCCAACCGTTATCGGTATGCCGATGGATCTGGCGAGTTCGGTGTGATCGCATCGGTTACCCAACCCTTCTGCGATAACTGCTCTCGGGTGCGGCTCTCCGCTGAGGGTTCGATCTACACCTGTCTTTTCGCATCCCAAGGGACCGATCTGCGTCAGGCCATCCGTGACGGATCGAGCGATGCCGAGCTCACGGAACTGGTTCGCGGGGTGTGGAGCAGGCGTACCGACGCGTATTCGGAGCATCGCAGCAACGTCACCTTCAAAAAGCGCAAGGTCGAGATGTCCTATATCGGTGGTTAAGTGAGCACTGAAGGTGGCTGACCCCGACCGTTTCCAGCTTTCCGACAAGGCCCTGGCTGGAGCCATCTTGGTTTGGACGGCATTGTCCTGGGGTGGCCGCGTCAACCTACTAACCGGCCCGGAAAGCGACGACGTTTGGACCTGGGTGCGGGTTGGCGGATCGATACTGCTGGGTCTGGCGGCTGCCCATGTTCTCTGGCGGGGCGGCCCGTTCCGACGCAACGTGCTATTGCTCTTCGTGTTGTGGACCGTGGTGCTCTGGGGCCGGGCCTTGGCCTTGGCATGGACCGACTCAAGTTCAGTCGGTTTCTCCGTCGTTCACACCGTGCTCGCCCTGGGGTGGGCATTGCTGGCCACGATGGTTGGAAGACTCGTCTACCGCCCGGTCGAGGAGGGCGTGAGGGGCTAGGGGGCTAGGGGGCCCTGGTGGTGTCCAGATCCGAAATGGAACCCACCGCTGCCGCCCGGTTGTCCACGTGGAGGATGGCATAGACACGTTCCAGGTGCTTTTTGACCGTGCTCTCTGAGATCCCGAGCTGTCGGGCGATCTGGTAGTTGGTTCCCCCGCGATGCAGAGCCATGGCCGTATCGGCTTGACGTTGGGTGAGACCTAGCTCACGGAGGAAAGCATGTTTCGCATCGGAGGGTGGGCGATACATCAACAGGTTCTCACCGTTGGAGATTTCGGTGATGCGAACCGCCCCTTCTAGACCGAGACAAACCAGGGGGCGTGGTTTCGGGTTTGACACCCAGTCGAGGAAAACTCCAAGGACCTCCGACGGCAGGGGCTTGCCGACTTCGGCTCCCTCGATCTTCCCCATGTAGGTGCTGCGGACCATGCCGACGTCGTCCACCACCACTCCATTCCACTTACGTCCCGACAAGGCCGTGAGCGTCGCCTCATGGCGAATACCGAAGCGCGCCTGGCGGACGACGTGATCGATCGTCTTGCGAACCATCGCGAGGGTCTGCACTTCTTCGTCGGTGAAGAGACCATCGATCCGGGTTAGGTCGATGACGATGAGGTTTCCGTACGGACCTTCGAGTCGAGCCGATAGCTGGTCGCTGACACCCTTCTCTTGATAGTACTTCTGGTAGATGGCGGTCTTGGCGAACTCCTCGATATCAACCAGATCCGATAGTCGGATCGGGCCGAACACATGGTTCTCCTGGTAGTACTGAAAGATAGGATGGGTGGAGATGAGCTTCATCGAGGACCGTTCCAGTACCTCGTTGGACATCTCGAGCTCGGGCTTCTGCCACGCCTGCATGGTGGATCTATCGAGATCGATGAAGTGAATTCTCGATTCAAAGGAGGGTATGTAGCGGTCAAGCACATTCAAGATCCCGTAGGGAACCGTCGCTGGGTCACCTACGAGGTCTAGGAACTCGTCTCCAATTAGAGCCTTGACCTGCATCAGATCATACATTCTAAGCGCATGTCTTCGCCGGTTGTGACGAAATCGATGGTTTTCAGATGTTAAAGAATGATAAACAGAAACCGTTTGCTGTGCCCTTGGGGGTAGTCGTTTACCCTACGAGGAGGGGGATCTGACGTTCTGGGGCCGATAGTCCGCCGTGATATCCGATGAGACGCTTGTCGAATCCCCTGGGGAGGAGAAGGGTTCCCGGAGCCGCGAGGAGTGCGGCATCGGGGACACGCTCACCAAGTGGCCCCAAGTCGTCGGGACCCCACAACCTGTGCAATTCGGGACCCGTTACGAGCGTGGCGCCGACCGTCTTCGTCAGCTCCTCGATGGTATGCATCGGCCCCGACACCAGCAGCGATCGGGGGTCACCCCAGAACTCCAGATCGTCCCATTGAGCAGACCGGAGCAGCTTCTTCGCCCCCTCCGGGTAGTCGATGTGCCCATGATCGGCGGTCCCGATGAGAACCACATCTGGTGGAAGCTCGATCTGAATCCTAAGCCACACCTCCGCCGCCACCGCCAATGCTTCGGCGTATTCGCTCGATCTCTGGCCGTGGACGTGGGCGGCGACATCGATCATCGGAAGATAGGTCAGGATCAATCGGCCCGGTCGCGCCAGACCGACCGTGGCCGCCACCATATCGAGAGGCGACCAAGTCGGTTCGAAACGACACCCCCGATACAGCATGCGGGAGAGTGGGGTGCCTTCGAACTCTCCGGGCTGGATTGTTATTGGCTCGACACCTACGTCGCGAAGTCGCTCCCAGAGAAGCGGCGAGGGGAGGAACCTCGAGGTGTCGACATCCACGGAGTCCCCCCACGTGGTGCGCCATTTGAGGGTGTTGACGACCGGCTGTATGCCCGGAATGCGGAGTATGTGACCCAGAACCCCGTGTCTGGACGGGGGTACTCCAGTGGCGATTGTGCTCAGAGAGGTGGTTGTCGTGGTACTGAATGGGGCCTCGAGAACACCGATCCGGGACTCCATCAGGTTTCGAGCAAGAGGGTGGGCGAGCTGGGAGTCGCCCAGCCCATCGATGACCACCAGAATGAAGGTCTCGCCATCAGGAATGGCGGCTGCAAGATCTTCGTCCAGACCGGGGGAGAGTGCATGACCCCCGAGTCGGGTCTCGATCTCGGCCATCAGGTTGACCAGACCCCTCCCGTCATACGACGGAGGGTTCACTTCAAGATGCTGTGTAGGGGCCTCCGTCACCAGAAGAAGCCTAGGGACCCCATCGTTCTGTGCGGATCTGTGACGCGTTGGGGCGAGATAATACGCACAGAAGGGTGGGGGAGGTCGGGGTTTTGTCGACCGGCGATCTATTAAAAGGGTAAAATAGATCTAAATAACTGGATCCGTTTGTGCCGGGACTCTCTCCGCAGTGGCCATCCTGAGGCCGGCATGACGAGGCCATTTCAAGGGACTCTGGAAGACTAGGAAGACGTACGATTGGCAGACGGTTATCGGGAACTGGGGAATTTGCGGGTTTCCTCTAATCGCACCGTTCCAACCCGGCTGCTACACAGCGGGCACCAGCGACGCGGTAGATGCCGTTCGGTGCTGTGTTGGCTCGACCTAGTTGGTGGGAAGCCGACGGACCGCCTGGTGACGACTGTT
>WHTL01000399.1 GCA_009377735.1 Acidimicrobiia bacterium | reverse complement strand
CCGAGCCGACAACAGAACGTCGATTCCTCCGCCCGAGCCCAAGTCGAGGACAGTTTCACCCTCAGCCAGATCCGCCACGGCAGTGGGATTCCCACAACCGAGGCTCGCTTCGGATGCAGTCTTGGGAATCTGCGACAGTTCCTCGGACTGATATGTCCCCGCCGTGAGATCTTGGCTCAATGAAGTCTCCGTCGTGCAGCATGACTCGTCGCCACAGCAACCCCCACCGGCGGCCACGGCATAACGCTCTCTGACCTGTTCCCGAACTGCCATCGTGTCATCACCCATTCGCGGGACTCCTTCGTATCGACATCTGTCGATGTGACTCTACCTGGTTACATCGATGGCTGTCAATATGTTATTTTGTGGGCATGGACGATTCGTGTTGTGACCCTGTTCCGGACGCGGCCCTTTCGCCCGCATCGTCCGAGGAGTTGGCCGACACCTTCAAGGTGCTAGCCGATCCTGTTCGTCTCCGTCTTCTCAGCCTCATCGCCTCGGTACCCGAGGGGGAGGTGTGCGCCTGCGATCTCAACGAGCCCCTCAATCGCAGCCAAGCGACTGTAAGCCATCATCTCTCGGTCCTGGTCAAAGCCGGGCTCATCTCCAGGGAGCAGCGTGGGAAGTGGGCCTGGTTTCGCCTGGCGCCCGA
The DNA here is from genome assembly GCA_009377735.1 of Acidimicrobiia bacterium. Taxonomy (GTDB): domain Bacteria; phylum Actinomycetota; class Acidimicrobiia; order Spongiisociales; family ZC4RG35; genus WHTL01. Next base: position 2,427 of record WHTL01000399.1, on the reverse strand, counting down.
CCAGATCGAGTTTGTCCACTCGGTCTTGCAGACCCAGCCGATGGCTGCGACTGGCTGAGCCAGAAACCTACGGCCGTCCGGTGATTATGCGAGACAGTCAACCGCCACGCTCAATGCCGCGCAAACCTCCCGCATGCGGGTATCGCTGACCCGACCGAGACGCTGTGTCAAGGTCCCCACCGAAACACTCTCTACGGAATCCAGATTAACGGCCGATCGGAGTGGGACAGGATCATCTCCGGGCTCGAGCACCACCTCGCTCGGCAGGCCACGCACATTCGTGGTGCACGGAGCGATGAGCACCCTCCGAAGTCTCGGGATTGCGGCGTCCCGTGAGAGGACGACCACAGGACGTCGAGGGATCGACTCCAGCTCGCACCACCACACCTCCGCCCTTGCGGGTAGCTCGGTCACGACGACGCTGCGCGGTCGCGAAACGACGCCAAGTCGCCCCATTCGTCGGACTCAGAGAGAGGACTCTCTTCGTATACGTCGTATCGCTCATCGATCTCCGCGGCACGATGCTTGGCAAGGAGGGCGCCGAGCGCCTCGCCCAGAAGAGCAGCGTCCCTCAAGCCTGACCGCAGTTGTCTGGCACGATCAAGCAACCCCTCGTCGACCGTTGTGCTGACTCTCACCCTTCTCATGCCATAATCATGCCACAGAAAGGGCACAGATTCAAGGGCGACGTGACACGAGCGATTGGATCTTCGTCGTTTACAGCTCGACCGTCAGACCCATCTCGTCGATCAGCCCACGCACCCTGGTCTCGATCTCATCCCTAATGAGGCGGGTCCCTTCCACCGATTTTCCGGCGGGATCGTCGAGTTCCCAGTCCAAGTATCTCTTGCCCGGTATGACCGGGCAGGCATCCCCGCACCCCATGGTCACCACCACATCCGCCGCACCCAATGTTTCTTTTGTCCAGGGCTTCGGATAGGCGTTGGTGATGTCGATCCCCATCTCCTTCATGACCTCGACAGCAGCCGGGTTCACCTTTTCGGCGGGTGTCGAGCCACCCGAGAGAACCGAAACCTGGTCGCCTGCGAGCATCTGGAGCCATCCTGCCGCCATTTGAGAGCGGCCGGCATTGTGGACGCAAAGGAATAGGACGGTGGGCTTGTGGGTCAATTCGGGCCTTTCTGTCTTTGCCGCCGCACGGAGCCTCTCTTTTGCAAAGCGCTCCGCAAGAAGCGGGACGACGTCATTACCTGGGCGCCATCGTGGAGCTTGCTCAACGAGTCGGCCATGACTTGTTCGATCGTCTCTACCCCAAAGATCCCCGAGAACTCGGCTCGGAGACGACTTGCGATCTGGTGTAGGTGTTCACGCTCTTCCAGGCTGATGTCGGAAACCATCAGGTCACCCGGTCCCGGAGCCGACCAATCCTCTCGGCGATGTCGTCAAAGGCGAAAGCAAAGTTATCGGGTCCGCCGCCCACTGGGTCGGGTATCGACCAATGCATCTTGTCTCCTCTCATCGGCAATCCTGCTTCGAAGGCTCGGTCGCACACCGAGATGATCAGGTCGACGGTGGTGGGCACCGCCTCGTATCCCTTGGGCTCCATGCCCACCAGATCGAGATCGTGTTCCCTCCCCGCCTCCGCGGCATAGGGATGCACCTGGTCGGCCGGTTCCAATCCTGCGCTCCACACCTCGCCTCCGACCGTCCTCCGCCACAGCGCTTCGGCGAACTGGGAACTTGCCGAGTTGTGGTTGCACACGAACATCACCGTTGCGACCGGAGCTGATTGGTTGGGAATCCCCAAGGCAAAACGCTCCGCCCGCAGATGGACGTAGCGGCGCCGGGAGTCGCCCTCGGACCGACGTCGTTCCACGATCCCCGCCCCTTCGAGGTTACGGAGGTGAAACGCCAGAAGGTTGCTCGACATACCTGTCAGACTCCCCAGTTCGCCGGGTGTCCGGTCACAGCCGACCAGGGCATCGATCAGACGGAGGCGATGTTCATCGCCCAAGGCGCGATGGACGGCGGCACGCTCCTCGACACTTGGTGAATTTATCTCAGCCATTATTGAGAGAATAACACACACTCAGTTAGTGTTATCGACAGGCTTACCGCGTACGATTAGTGGTAACGAGAAGGTGAATCCAGATGGCAACCCGAACTGAACCCACCGGCGAGCACCGGGCTCCCCTGACCAGAGACAAGGTCTACAGAGCCGCGGTCGATCTTGCCGACCGAGACGAAATCCAATCCCTCACCATGCGAAACCTCGCCTCGGAGCTCGGGGTAGAGGCGATGTCTCTCTACTACCACGTAGCCAACAAGGAAGCGATCCTCGATGGTGTGGTCGATGTGATCGTTGCGGAGATCAACGAGGCACTCGCCGACGATGAGGCCCGTCCCGTCGACGATTGGGCGTCCGTCCTACGCTCACAGATTCTCACGGCACGCCAGGTGATGCTG
>WHTL01000340.1 GCA_009377735.1 Acidimicrobiia bacterium | reverse complement strand
TCGTCCTCGACGAGATTCGTGGCCGACGAGGGGAAGGCCACATATCGCCCATCCGCCGAGACCGAAGGCGAGGAGGATCGTTGGTCGCCGGGCACCTCGCCGGTGGAGACTGAGATCAGGGTGGTGTCACCCTGGTCGGCAGTGGCCGTCACCGACATAAGTGTGAGGGCAGCAACCATGACGATGAGGGTGGCGGCGAGTGTTCCGATGCGGCTGTTTCGCGTGGTCGACATGGTTTGTTACCTCAAAGGGGGTCGGAAGATCGGCGGATGAAGGCGACGGCCCGATCTGACGGTCACCGACATCAAAGCTACGCAGTAGGTGGGTTGTTTCAATAGGGAAGTCTCCCTATTGACGTGGGCTCTTGAGTCGGTCGCTCGACCAAAATGAGAAGGAGGAATTGATCCTGATACGTCAAACATGCGTTTTCTCCTAGATCAGCTCCGAGATGAGGTGGGCGGCTCGTTGTGCGCCGTCAGTCTCAACAGGCAGGTAGTCGATGGTGCGCTCGGTCTCCTCGACCATGGCTCGGGCGATCTTCTCGGGTCCCGAGGTGTCGTATTCCATGTAACGCCCCGCCCCATAGCGGTCGAGGCGGTATCGGACATGACGGTTCTGCTCGAAGTGGTTGCGGAGGGGGAAGTAGAGGAAGGGCCGCTGGGCGGCGGTCAGTTCCATGGTGGTGGTGAGCCCACCCTGAACGACAGCCAGATCGCACACCGAGAGATGTCGGTAGAGACGATCGACATAGCCGACCATCTCCACACCGGTTGGTGCGGCGAAGGATTCGGGATCGAGACGAGGCCCGGTCACCACCACCATACGAAGGTCGGGCATCTCCTCATGGGCATAGGGAAAGGCGGCGATGACCCGCTCCAGCAGCGCCCTGCCTACCCCGGAGCCGCCGACAGTCACCACACAGACTTTTTCGTCGTCCCCGTAGCCAAACTCTTCTCGCATCTCTGCGGTCTCGTCGGGAGTGGGAGGCTCGAACCCGGTGACATATCCCGGGAAGGTGAAGTGCTCCATTGTCCAATCCCGGATGAGGGGGAGGGCGGGGCCCATAGGGTCGGCGACCAGGTCCTCGATGTTCCCGACGAAGACCGATCTGTCACGGATCCGGGGGAAGCGGGCGACATGCTCCACCATCTCTGCGTTGTAATCGGCGGTGAGGAAGGCCTCCCGCTCACCTCCATCGGGCATGGGGACGAAGCCGACGAAGTCGGTCATCCAAACGTGGGAGCCCTGTTTGAGCTCCGGGTTCTCGTGCCAGAAGTGATCGATGTCCCAGGCTTCGTCGGCGATCACCAAGTCGTAGGCACCCTCCTCGATCACCTCCTGGAAGATCATGAAGTTGGCGACGAGGATCTCATCCATGTTCCGCAGTGCCTGGAAGGCGTTGAGGTCGTGGCCGGATGACTCCGAGGCGATGTGGGCCGACTCGCTGGCGAGCCAGCGGCTGGCTGGATGGATGGTGAGGCCCTCGGCCTCGAGGACCGTCGTGACCGGGTTCTGGGCGAGCCAGTCGATGGCGAGGTCGGGGTGGAGCTGCTGCAATTCCTTGGCGATGGCGACGTCTCGCCGAGCGTGTCCCAGCCCGATGGGCGAGGAGACATAGAGGGCGCGAGGGCGCCGGTCGAGTCCACGGGTCCAGGTCGTGGACCTCGTTGCGGGTTCGATCTCGTCGACAAAGGCGCCGATGTGTCGGTTGACGGTGACCGGTTCCCGCCCGGGGGCGAGATGACCCACACCCTCCATCATCACGAGACGGCCGCCCGTCAGCTCGGCGACCTCCTCACCCCTGGTGGGCATCTGACAGCGATCGTCGCTCCCATGTATGACCAGAACCGGATGCTCGAGGCGTCTGCACAAATCCTTGGCGATCTCGCGTGTCATCCCCGGCGCCTCCTCCTCGTTGCCCAGCTTCATCGGCTCCCAATCGGTCTCGAGGGCCCAGGCCACCATGTCGTCAACCTGTTTCGTCGAGTGGGGTTCCACTGCGAGGTGCTCGAACCAGAACCTGATCCAGCTCTCGTACCCGCCCCGCTTCCAGTAGGCGGGGTTACACATGGCCCAACCGGTCGGGTCTAAGGGGTCGTCATCCCAATGCTCCTCTACCTCGGCCCAGTGGGAGTTGCTGTCACCAAGGCCCGGGATACCGGGGGAGATGGCGACCACACCGGTCACCCTTTCCGGGTGGGCGGTCGCCAGCATGAATGCCCAGAGGACGGCATGGCAGTGAGCGACAAGGATTGCACTGCTGACCATCTCCCGGTCGAGAATCGCAATCATGTCGGCGATGATTTCCTGGGGTTGGTATGCCCCGGGGGTGGTCGGCCGGTCGGAGCGGCCATTGCCGCGACCGTCGAAGGTGATCACCCGGTGACGACGGGACAGATGGTGGATCTGACCCTTCCAACACTGCGAGTGGGTGATGGGTGAGGGTGGGATCAGGAGCATCGTGGTGCTTCCGCTCCCGTGGACCTCGTAGGCGACACCCACACCGTCACGGTCGACGAACCCAGTCGAGTCGGGAAGCCGGGCCCTCATCTCCTCACCTCCACCGATTCCAGGCTTCGCTGCCGTTGGGTCATCTCTACGAACCGTCGCATCGCAAGGTTGACCACCACCGGGTCACGTGCCTGGGGACAGTGGCCTCCGCCCTCGATCGTGAGGAGGTCTCCTCCAGCTACATCGGCGACGGCGACGCCCTCAGCGTGGGGAATGATCCTGTCTTCGGTGCAGTGGATGACGAGGACCGGACAGCGCACCGACGCCAGGACCTTCCGCTCCTCGTCGCCTCTGATGCTTTGTGACATTACGGTGGCGCCCAGGACTTCTCCGTCCGTCTCCAAGGCCCACCCGACGGAGTCCTCGTGCTGCTTGGTGGAATGCGGCTCCCGGAAGATCTGGGAGAAGAAGAAGTCGACGAAGTCCGGGTAGTTGCTCAGCCAGTAATGCTGGTTGTGCTTCGCCCAACCCTCCCTGGTGTCGAGCTTTTCGCCCCATTTGTAGGCGACCCTCTCGGGGTGGGGCGGGGTGAGCGAGGTGGCGGGTGCGATCAGGACCGCTCCATCGACTCGCTCGGGGTGGAGCCCGGCGAAGACTCCCGCCAGGTGACCTCCCTGGGAGACGCCGGCCACTACTGCCCGTTCTGTGCTGGTCTCATCGAGAACGGCGATGAAATCGGCGATGTGCTCGTTGTCGTTGTATAGGGTCGGGTCGGTGGGTCGGTCGGAGCGGCCGTTACCCCGCCCCTCGATGACAACCACCCGGAAGTGGCGGGCGAGATAGGCGATCTGTCCCTTCCAATGACGGGAGTGGATTATTGCCCACGTGGGGAGGAGAAGGACCGTGGGTGCGTGGTTGTCGTAGACGTCGAAGCCCACCTTCACGTCTTGGCGATCGATATATCCCTGGCGGTCAGGCTGTCTTGCCCTCATCTACTCTCTCTCCCTCCAAATGTCGGATGACCTCACCGACGGATCTGAGTGCATCCCGTGTCTCCGTCTCCTCGAAGCCCAACAGGATCTGTGCCTCAGCTCCCAGGAATGCCAGACCCACCAGGGTTCCCAGGTGATTGGGCTCGAGTAGATTTGCTGCGCTCCAATTCTGCATTGCCCTGGAGGCGACCTCGCGCAGGAGGTCGATCCAGCCCCTGAGGCACCCCTGAACGGCTTTGGCAATCTCGGGGTCCGACCAACCCGCTGCGGTCATCTCCTGCAGCACCCTCACGTATCCAGACTCGAGATCGTCCTCGAGGTAATCACAGGCTTGCTCCCACTGTTTCCACAGAGGTTGGTCGGTGGTGTACATGTCGGTCTGGCGGTCGAGGAGCCGCTCGTTCTCGGCGGCAAGAACCTCGAGCATCAGGTTCTGTTTGGATCCGAAGTGGTAGTGGATCTGGCTCAGGGGGACACCGGCGGTCTCGGCGATGCGTCGGGTGGACAGTTGTGAGTAACCCAACTCGATGAGGGCCTGCTTGGCGGCGGTGAGCACGTTGTCCTTGGTGTTAGCTGTCGCCATCTTCCAATCCCGGAGTCTCCAATAATTCGGTCGTTCGACCAAAATATACCGTACGATAAAGAACTAGTCAAGGGGTTCTTTAGCGGGATCAGTCGCGACGAGCCAGCAGATAGCTCCG
>WHTL01000152.1 GCA_009377735.1 Acidimicrobiia bacterium | reverse complement strand
TGGTAGGAGTCGCCGTCGTGGTAGGAGTCGGCGTCGCCGTAGCTGCCACCGTTGTTGTGATGGCTCTGATTGTGGTCGAAGACTCCACCACCATGGTCGTGTCGCTAGCAATAGACATCGTGGTCGTGGACACCGTCGCAGGAAATGTTGTTGAGGCGACGGTTGTATCCACAAGGGAGGTGTTCGCTACCACCGCCTGAGGTTCGTCGCTGCCACCCGGGATGAGAACACCAGCCAAAAAGACACCGACGAGACCACCACCCACGACAACCAAGGCGGTCTTGCGGTCGCGTATCCGCAATGCCCGGAGCGGCCGAACCAGTGAAACCAGACCGACACCAAGCGCTCCTATCGCTATCAGAGCGATTGCTACACCAAGTGTCTCCAACTTGCCTCCCTCCTCCTGTGATGTCGCTGCTCAAGACATTAGAGGTAAGTCTTCACTCAACTGATACAGAGCTAGCGAGGGAGAGGGGTTGCTCGGCCCCCCTCAAGGCGGCCGGGAATACAGCAGAAGAGCAGGCTCGGCTCCAGCAGAGCCTCCTCAACGTCGTCAACAATCCCCCGCACCGAACACTAACCATCCCTGCCTTAGGAGGTAGCAGCAGTGCTCCGCTGCCCCCGGTCACGCAACTTAGCGGGGGGTATCGTGGATAACCCGGTGAGAGGTCAGAAGACTGAGGCGAGGATGCTTACCGCTGGTCTACGGTAGAAAATCGTTGGACGACTTACGGCGATCTCGCCGACCGACTCTATCGGCACCGCGGCGCAGCCCCCCTAGGCAACCACATCGCCAAGTGTCCTGACTGTGCCGAGAAGGCGATTCACGTCCTGAGCGCACAAGGAAAAGTGGCTGACGGCTTCTCGTGGATGGACCCAGATGATGATCGCTCGCCCCGGGAGATGCTTGAGCAAAGCGGCGTCCATATCAACGCAGATGGCTCCGCCGAGTCGGGGCAACGCTTGACACCGTTCGAAGTCCAGACCCTCGCAGGGTCTGCCGCAAACACCAAGGAGGATGACTGAAACGATGACAACCGCGTCGGAGTCCGTCGAGTTGAAGCCGCACGCGCGATGATTCGGATGCGGCGACGCCTTTGGCGGGTCGACGGCGCTGACGATGATGAGTTCGCCGCCACCCCCTCGATGGGCGAGATGCCATTCCTTGGTCTCGATGATCTCGACCTTTGATAAGACTGGTTCCTGACCAGAAACTGAATAGCGCGTCAGTCAATGAAAGGGTTGATGACGGTCTGTATCACCATGTCGTCGCCCTCGGGCGAATCGCATTGAGTGGGTGGAGTCGGGGCGAGGGTTCCGATGCCGGTTCCGCCTGTGCAGTTCCAGCCTAACCGAGTAAGACACGTCGACCAGTCCCAAGCGTCAGGGTTTGCCAAGTAGGCAGGTGAATTCCGAAAGTTGGTAATCATGTCGAGGGTGATATCTGACTCGGAGACGATGTAGGAATAGGCCTCGTCGACGGTCTCCCTGCTCAACTCAGTGCAGCGCTCCAGGTCGGCGGAATCACTAGCCAGTTCGAACGGGCTACAACCGGCCAGGAGGCCAAACACCGGGAGTAGCACGGCGGCACCCCTCATTGCTCGTTCCCACAGTGCAGAGGAGGCCATCGAACGAACCATGCCAACAAAGGGTATCGCATGGAACCGACTCGGGCTCGGCGACCAGCCAGACGAGAGTGAGGGGCTAGCCACACCACCAGTTGGCGCTGGTGTCCCATCCTTGGTCCCCCGGAATGGCCCCAAGGTCGATGGGATTCGGGAGTTATCCAGTGTCCGGCGTCGATGGTGGCGAGGATCTTGCTGAGCGCCATCTCCGTCGCCGGTTGGTTAGGGGAGTATACAGTACTTACCAGCTCTATACCGTAGATAAGGTTTATTATCTACGGTGCAGAAGACACTGACACGCCCTACCCTCTGACCGTACTTAGTTGATCGATCGAGATTTGGCCTCTGCCTCCATTCGTGAACGTGGTGGGTTTTGGTCGCTACCGGATTCTCCTGACTGGGTGAGAGCATTGCCTATGTCCTCCCTCGCTGGTCGAGATTTGCGCCAATTTGCGCCGAAAACGTTAGAAATCAGAAAATGCAATCGGGGTCAGAGGATGACTGAGATGGTCGGAGATGAGTCAACTGGGACTGACATTCAAATGTCACCGCTGGCCGGTGCCTCTCGATGCCACCCTGCTCGACGGGGTTGAACGGGTAGGCTTCCCCCACGGCGTAGCCCCCCTCGGGGCCGTTGCCGGTCCGGTACGCAGATCGAGACCCTGAGGAGGTCCACGAATGAACGATGAGAATTGGCCAGAGCACCTGGTCGAATGGCGAAATCAACTTCCTGAAGCAGACTTCCGGGTAGGGATAGAGTTTAACCGGGCGATGCTCGCCATCTCCTCGGGAGCCATCGCGCTCTCAGCTGTGTTTCTCAGCATCGTGGCTGACGGCACCTTGCCAGAGGCCGTGCCCTGGTTAGCAAGTATCGCTATTGTGTTTTTCGTCGTGGCCCTCGTGATCACTTTGTTCTCCCTCTTCTGGACGCGTGACGCCGTGCATCGGACAATCGACGACGTAGAGAAGGGTAAGCCGTATAAAGATCACATTTGGCCAACACGCAAATACGGGTTAATGGCCTTGATTTCCTTCACAATCGGATTCTCGATGCTGGGAGTCGGGTTCCTGTTTTTTCTCACCTACGGAACGTAGGGTGAAGAGATTGCTCCACGCCCGCACAGATCGCAGCTAAGACACCCCGCGCGGATCCCCAACCCCAAAGACCGTCGGTCCAACCTAGTCCGATTGACAGACCGCGGTCGCCACCTGGTCAACGCCGCACTTCAGGACCATCTCGAAGCCGAAACAACCCTTATCGAAGGAATTGCCCCGGCCTCTAGCGGACCCTGCATCGACTTGCTTTGGGCCCTCGTCGACCGCATACCAGACTGGGTCGTCGAGCAATCCGAAGCCACGAGCGACTCCTGAACTCCTCGATTTGTGGGTCCACCTGGAGTTGAGCGACCGACCTCACTCTCCAAGCGCGCCCTGAATCCTTTGAGGTTTTTGGCCATCGGGGAGTGATTCGACTACGGAGTCGCTGACGAGGAAGGCACCTCAGCGCCCAAGAGGACGCGGCATGTTTGAACAGGCCCGCGATGGGTACGCCTCCTTTGTTCGAAGCCGAAGGAGAGCAGAATGCCCGAGAAGGATCCAGGTCCGAGTGTCAAAGATCCGGAACGGTACGAGGCCTTGCGGGAAGAAGTAGCGAGCAAGGAAAAGGCTGCCCGGATCGCCAACACCGATCCCAAGGAGGCAGGGGAGCGCGGCGGTCAGTCACCGCCTTATGAGGAATGGACCAAAGATGAGCTCTATGAGCGCGCCCAGGAGATAGGGATCGAGAACCGATCCGAGATGGACAAAGAAGAGTTGATCTCCGCCTTGCGCAATCACTGAGAGCCAGTCTCCTAGTGGGAGGTCTAACTCCTAAGGGCCTGGTCGCCCAGGAGATGGCTGATCTGTGGTGGATCATGTGATCCTGGGGACCGCCGTCTTCCTGCTGTTCATCGCCCTCATGCTCGCTTTCTCTGCAGCGCAACCGTCATCGTCCCCGGCTAGCCGGCCGACCCTGGAAGCCATCCTCCGTTTGGGCGCTCATGGCACTTGTCGAAGGCTCCGATGGTCACCTCGGGCCCCCTTGACCGGCACCGGGCGCGCCAACGACTCGAACGGTTTGGATTGGCGACGTTGGCCCCAAGGCTTTTCACCCGGGCAGATCTCAAACGGTTCTACTGCCACCCGTCCGGTCTCCAACCTCTTGCCAACGAAGAGGCGTTTGTCCGATCAGGAATCAGCGCCGCAGCCGAACACAACGCAGACATCATCGCACGTGACGTCATCGAGGAGTATGTCTCACAGGTGGCGTTGGATCTCCTCGAAGCCGACGAACCCCGCGCCCGCCGGGCTGGTGCGCAACTTCTCGAAGCGCCGCACTCACCGAACGCAACGATCACCGCCGCCGACGCATAACCGCAACTCGGACACCTCATCATTGTCCAAATGGATCGCCCATCCATACTCAGGTAAGAGCGCCGACGAGTTCTCGGTATCTGGAAATGAGGACCGTTTCGCGTTCGAGCTCGGGCCGTTCGCGCCGCAGGTCAACCACGCTAGCCGTCAGTTTCAACTGACCTTTGGGAGCAATGCATCGTTCCGTCCGCATATAGTTGGGGTGTGCCAGGAAGGAGATCTACAGGACCGCTCACCCGCGAACAGCTAGCGGAGCTAGCCGAGAAGAGCCTTCAAAGCGCCGTGGTGCTGATTAGCGACGCTACGGATCTGTTTGAACACGGGTCGACGCCACACGCCTACGCCACTGCCGTTCTCGCCGGCGAGGAATTCGGGAAGTGCCAGCACCCTAATCTTTGAAGCTCGGCGGCATCCGATGACTACGGGAGTCATGGTCCGGCCGACGGCGGTCCGAGCGACTCTCTACATCGGAGTTTGGCCAGCCGCTCCATCTCTGATTCGTTATAGGTCGCGGCGACTGATGAATCGTTTGAATCGCAAACCGGGAAGGTCATCTGGACGATCGGAGACGAAGGCTCGGCCTAGTTGCCAAGGGGAGTGCGTAATACACACCAACTCATATCGTGGATAAGGATTGGTATCGACGATAGGCGTACTGCGGTTCGCCTCTAGTGACGGGACCTACATGACTATGACGCTCCATTACCGGGACAGCGTCGTCTACTGATGCGACGAAGTTACCAGCCACCCATCGCCAAAGGGCGAATGTCCCAACGCTTTCGAAAGCTTGGCCGATCGCACGGAGACAGGATTCCTTGAAGCGGTTGTCGTTTGTGCATTGAGGCGTACTTCAATACGTCACCGCGAATAATCATAAATCGCACGAAATCCCTTGAGTCAAACTGGGCCGTCGGAACTTAACAAACAGGCTCGCGTGGACCTCTAGCTACTATGCCCTCATGACGGATCAGACATCCTCGTTTTCAACATCACGTCCTATCAAGGATGGGCTGACTGACCATACAGGTCTTGTTTTGACCACGATGGCCTTTGTTCTGCTCGTCTTAAGGGTCCTGGCAACGGCGAGGTTCGAAGTCGGCACTGCCCTCGCCATACTCGCGGTGAGCGATCCTGTTACTGTCGCGTTGGGAACTCTGGCATTCCTGATACCAGTCGTTTTGATGATCGCGCTAGCTGCACACCACCTATCTACCTCGACATGCTGGGTGGTGTCCCCAATTTGGGATTCCGCGTTTCAAGTAATCCTGGGTGGATTGATCCTCGTGTTTGCACCCGCTATTTTGCTCATTCTCATACCGATCTATTTCGCAGTGCTTGTGTTGGATGCAAAACTCTTAGGTAAGCGCCTGCGACAGTCGTCGGTTGTGAAACTGGGGACCTATTGGCTAATCATGGTCTTGTGGCTAGTGGTGTTTAGCTCGGACATGTGGTTGCCGAGTGAGGTAATTGAAGTTGTCGGATCGGAACCTGCTATCGGATACGTTCTTTCAGACGGAGATCGCTGGACGAGTGTCCTGCTAGAAGAAGACCGATCGGTGGTCCACTATAGGTCATTGGACGTCATCAGCAGATCGATTTGCGAGATTCCTGGCGACCCGGCTCCAACGCTGATTGAGTGGCTCCTGTCGGAGCCTCGTGCTCCGACCTGTTCAACGTAGAGTTCGCCAGATCGGGGTACTTAAGTTCTCCAAGGACGAAGGTGCTGCCGTCAACGCGCCAGCTTGGCCCTTCAACGGGACAGAGGAGTGTCTATTCCAGCTAGACGTGTTGTGATCGCTGCTCAGGCCAGATTGTCGTAGATATTTTATCCTATCCACCTTCTGCTGGCCGTAGCCGATCGGAAGTGTCGGGTCGCCCGGTGTCGTGCTTGTCGATGAGCCGTGGGAGCTGGTTCGTGAATCGCTTGGCACCGTCGAGCTGGCTCTCCCGGGGTTTGCCGGCATCCGGCGGGGCCCGTCTCAAGGTTGGATGCTCAGGATGAACGTTCGAACATTAGCGGTCTTGCCGCCGCCAATCACAGGGACCCGCCATCGCTCTGGGCTTCCGCTCGATGTGCTGCTCGTATGCTCGGTCGCCCCTCGCGTTACCTGCCGTGTCATGGGGCGGGACACCGCCCAGGCGACGACTCCACCCTGGTGGGCCGCCGGATGGTGGTGCGCTCCGACTCAGCAGGAGGGAGATCGTTTGCTCATGGATGCGGCAGCCGCAACGTCGGGTTCCTGACGGTAGCCCGCAGCAACCAGGCCGTCTCTGGGGCCATATCGGCCGCTAACAGCGTATGGCTTCGCTATTCGGCGCGGTACGTCGTCGTGCTGAGATCTGGAAGGCGAGAAGGGTGTCTAGAATGTCCTGGACGGTGGCTCCGAGGTGATGCTTGCCGTGCCACCTCCGGGAGCACTTTCGCCATCATTCGAATCAACGAGAGGACCGGATAACCCACGTTTCGAGCTTCCTTCCACAACTCATCCAATGGGTGCGAAAGGGCAACCGATATCGGCGATCGCGACTACCGGTCGTTGCGTTGACGCCCACAGCGCTGACGCCCGCGACATTTTCTGTGCAACAGGTGTGCAACAAATCGACTAAATGCCCCTGTTGGCCCTGGTAGTGGGGTTCTGTGGTCGGACTGTAAATCTGCCGGCTCAGCCTTCGGAGGTTCGAATCCTTCTCCCGGCACGAAGTTAGGACCCTAATATCGACTGCAACGCCCCCTTAGCTCAGAGGTAGAGCACTTCCATGGTAAGGAAGGGGTCCGGGGTTCAATTCCCCGAGGGGGCTCTATGCATCCGGAGCCCGGGTGCAAGGACGGGGCGTATGCCCTGTGACGAGGCGGCGTAGCTCAGTTGGTAAGAGCGCTCGACTCATAATCGAGAGGTCGGCAGTTCAAGTCTGCCCGCCGCTACCGAAGGTATACACAGGACGGGGCCGGGGGGTTTGGCTCATCGTTCTGTGCGTGGAATCTCCCGCTCTGTGGCGTCAAAGATCCGCGCAGAACGGGGGTGCTCCTGCGTTGGGAAGACGACCAATGCGACGGTATCATGACAGTCTTCCCTTTAGATCTTTGGAGAACTGCTATGCCCTCAGACAAGCGCCCCCCCTTGACCCTGGCCTGCCAGGAGTGCAACCGTCGCAATTATGTGACCACCAAGAGCAAGACGAACACCCGAGATCGTCTCGAGCTGAACAAGTACTGTCGGTTCTGTCGGAAGCACACCGCCCACCGCGAGACCAGGTGACCTGATCTGATGCTCTCATATCCCGGGTAGGACCATGGGTGACGTAGCGGCCCTCGAAGGTCGGGAGTATGGGCCCGCAAGCCTCGGTATCGACCAGGAGAAGGTGTGGGAGTTTGTAGCGGCCACGGGTGACGACGACAGTCGATGGGTGTCGGTGGCCCCACCCGGATTTGTGGCGAATGCACTGTTCGCGGTCGCCCCGGAGCTTCTCTCGGACCCTGCAGTCGTTGCGGCCGGCGGGGTGATACACGGCGACCAGCGTTTTGAGTGGCATCGCCCCCTCGAGGTCGGCATTACGGGTGTGGTTTCGGGAAGGGTGGCACGGGTCAAAAGCCGCGGAAACGCTGTCTTTGTCGGATTCGACATGACTTGGGCTGCAGATGATGGGCCAATTGCCACCGGATCTTCGATGTTCGTCGTGTCCGGTGCAGGCGAGGTGGGCGAGGAGGTAGAGGAGCCGGCGGCGCTGGCCCGCTCCGAAACCGGGCGCTCCGCTTCACGCCTCGATCTTGTCCGGTATGCGGGGGCGACCCGTGACTGGAATCCGATCCATTGGGACCATAAGGCGGCGGTTGCAGCCGGTCTCGGTGGAATCGTGGTGCATGGATTGCTGCAAAGCGCCTGGATGATCCAAGAGGCCGTCCGTGAATCGACGGCACCCCTGCGGATGGCCCGGTTCAGATATCGCGAGCCTCTGCGACCCGCAACGGGGGTGACCATCACCCCCGTTGGCGAGAAGTTAGAACTCGTTGGACCCGACGGAACCCACCTGATCGGGGAGTTCTCCTAGGAGTCCGAACGAATCATGCCTCGTCGGTGGAGTCGGAGGAGGTGAGTGCGGGAATGGCGATGGCGCCGACGAGGGTGCCAATTCCTCCGCCAACCTCGGTGAGGCTGGAGAACGGAGTGATGATGTCGATGACGAGACCACCTAGGCCTCCGATCAGCCCACCGGCGAGGCCACCGATGCTCACCATGGTCAGGAGTAGCCCGTTGGGGCGCTGATCCTGGTTCTTGAGGACGAAATAGACGCCGGCAACGGTGATAATGTAGAAGAGTACGGGGAACATTTGGGATCCTTTCTTGGTTTTGTTCCAGCATCTCCGATTTCCGGGGTGGTATCAATCGGGGATGACCCCTGTGTACCCCTGAGGGCATGCGTCCGAGTTTCTGCGTGACGGTGCGGACGGTTTACAATCTTGGTACCGCCGTTTTCCCCGAGGGGTGTAGCTCGAATTGGCTAGAGCGCCGGTCTCCAAAACCGGAGGTTGTGGGTTCGAGTCCCTCCGCCCCTGCCGATCACAAGACAGGTATTAGTTTTCATATGCTTACGAGACGAGAAGGACGATGAACCGAGAGATGCGCCGCCTCCAGGAAAGGGAGGAACGGCGAAGGAAGAAAGAGGAAGCTAAGGCCGGTGGCCGAGTCGCCAAGGCCCAGCGTGCCGCGTCCCAGAGCAAGGCTTCGAAACTGCCTTGGTACAAGCGGATTCCGGCATTCCTCGGCGACGTTCGCCAGGAATTGAAGAGGGTGTCCTGGCCGACCCGCGACCAGATGATCGTGTTCACGACAGTCACACTGATTACAACCACCACCCTCACCCTGGTGGTGTTTGGGCTTGATGTGGTTATGAAAGAGGCGGTCTTTTGGGTTGTGGGACGCACATGATGGCCGAGACAGAGACCAACGAGGAGACGACCGTCGAGGAGACCTTGCCCTCAGATATGCCCACTGAAGATTTGACGCCCGAAGAGACCCCAGCCGTGGAGGCGCCGTCAGACGAAGCCGCCACCGAGTCCGAGCCGACCGAGCCGAC
>WHTL01000109.1 GCA_009377735.1 Acidimicrobiia bacterium | reverse complement strand
TAGCTTCCTGACCACGGCCGACGGGTGGTCGCTGTACCTCTTCACCATGGACGAGCAGGGCGAGAGCACCTGCTACGACGACTGCGAGGCGAACTGGCCCCCACTGACCGGCGAGTTCACCGCCGGGGACGGCGTCGACCCTGAATTGTTGGGAACCGTCGCCCGAGACGATGGATCCGAACAGGTCACCTACAACGGATGGCCCCTCTACTACTTCGCCAACGACGCCTCAGCGGGAGACACCAACGGCCAAGGCGCCAACGACGTCTGGTTTCTTGTAACCCCCGAAGGAGAACAGGTCCCCTGAGAACAGGATCACTCCGGTATCTGCCGTATCAGCGCAGGAATCCTGGCAACCTCCTAACTTTGGAGACAGACATAGATCGAGAGCGGGCCATGGACAATAGGCTGATGCAAAGGTTCTCCGAGGGGGATCCCGATGCTGTGGCCAGCCTCTACGACCAATTCGGCCGTGCAGTGTTCACCATCGCCTTCCGTTCCTTGGGCAACCGGGGCCTCGCCGAGGAGGCGGTGCAGCAGACCTTCCTCCAGGCGTGGCGGGCCGCCGATCGTTTCGACATCAACCGCCAGCCTGGTCCGTGGCTCTACGCAATTGCCAGGAGGGTCTCAGTCGACCTGTATCGGAGGGAGCGGCGACACCGGACGACCGACGACGAACCCGAGGTCGCCGTCCTCCCTCCGTCATTCGAGGGCACCTGGGAGGCATGGGAGGTCAGATTGGCCCTCAACCAGATACCCGAGGACGAGCGTCGCATACTTTTCGCCACTCACTTCCTCGGTCTCACCCATCGCGAGGTGGCCAGCGAGTTGGGAATCCCCACCGGGACCGTGAAGTCGCGCTCCCACCGGGCCCATCGGCGTCTCGCCGGTCTTCTCACCCACCTCGACGAGGAGATGGCATGAACTGTCAGGATTTCCGGGCAAGTCGGCTCGCCGGACTGGAGGGAGAGGAGGAGCGCAGACATCTAGAGCAGTGCGCCGGATGCCGGTCTCGGCTCAACGCCCTCGACACCGGTAGGGGTTTCCTCGAAGAACCAGCGGTATGGGAGGAGCCACCGCCCGAGTTGGGCTCACGGGTGACCGCCTTGATCACCGCCCTTCCCCATCAAGATCGCCCTCGTCGTAGTTGGAGGCTCCTCGGTTTGGTTTCGGCCGCGGCGGTCATCATCGCCATCGTCGGAATTCTCATGGTGGTGCGCACACCATCCCCCGATTGGGAGGTGGCGATCCCCAGTACCGAACGCGCCCCGCTCGCCCAGGGGACCATCGCCGGCTGGAACCACGACACCGGGACCCGTCTTCGCCTGAGGGTGGACGGTCTGGAACCCGCCCCCGAAGGGTTCGTCTATGAACTGTGGCTAAGCAACGAGTCTCTCCACGTGTCGGCGGGCACGTTCACCGACGCCACCGATGTAGAGATGACGACCGGTGTTGCCCGTTCCGACTACCCCCGGTTGTGGGTGACCCTGGAACCACTCGACGACGACGAGTCACCATCCGGCGACACCGTTCTCGACACCCACCCTCACTGATATGTCTGGGGGACGCCGTCCCCCAGACCCCCCGAGCCCCAACCTCACCTCTCGCGTGGTCGGGGCCGTCCCACCTCACCTCCGCGACTCCGTCCCCGTCTGTCGATCTCGGTGGTCTTCGAGTTCGAGGGGATCGCGTCTTGACTTCTCCCCCCTCGGAACTGTAGGGGCCGGGGACATGGGTTAACGGCGTAGCCATCGGGTCGAGGGGGCAACTCCGCGAGGAGATCTTCCCGCGACTACCGAGGCTGTTGTGCCCCCTACCTGCTTCGCAGGAACCTTCCCCCCGCCGTTGGCGGGGGGACAATTTGAGTGGTGTCAACCCCCCAGCAGGTCTTGTTCGGTGTTGATGGTTGAGCCCGGGACCGGGCCGAGATGGATCAGATCCAGGATCAGATTGGCGACATCCCCATTCCGAATCGGCTGCTCGGCCTCCCCGTTGAGAGGCTGGCGGGTTCCCGGGTCGGTGCGGGAGCCCTCTGCCAGGGTGTAGAGGTCGGCGTGAGGAATGCCCGTTCCCCAAATGTAGAACAGGATGGTGTAGTTGTCCGGGTCTCCCGGGTCCCCATGGGAGGTTCCGGAAGTTCCGTGATCGGCTGTGACGACCAACACCGTGTTCTCGGCTAGATCGCGATCGGCTTCGACCACATTGAGGATGTCGCCGATCCACGCGTCGACATCGGCAATGGCACCTCTATATTCGGGCGATCCGGATCCGTGGTCGTGACCGGCATCGTCGACTTCCGCGTAGTGGACCACGGAGATACCAAAGCCCTCTTCACCAAGCTTGGTGACGTAATCCCGGGTAGTGACTCCACCAGACGCCCGCTGGTAGTCGTCGATCTTGTCGGGACCGTCATCGGTCCCCGTCACGTCGGGTTCTGCGAAGTCCTCGTTCCAGCTCCGATCATAGAAGTCGAACTTGGGTTTGCCCGCATAGAGGGCGGTGGAGAGACCGTTGTCATGCGCCACGGTGAAGATACTGGAGACCTGGATCCCGGCTGACTGGTGGATTGTTGCCCCGTTGTCCCGGTTGAAGGTCACCTCGTGGTCGCCGATATTCCACCCGGTGAACATGCTGCTGTGGTTGGGAAGGGTACTGGTCAGCTCGACCATGGTGCGAGCGTTGTGGGTGGATGCACCCTCTGCGCGGAGTCGATGAAAGTTGGGGAGACGGGTTTCACCCATCCGCGCAATCACGTCCGGGTTGAGCCCGTCAACAGAAATCAGGATCACCTTCGGCAGATGGGTCGACACTTGAGCGGTCGATGAATGAGCGATCGGTGGGGATACTTGGGAGCAGGCACCGATCAAGACGATCACGACGCCAAGACCGAGGAGGATCCGGAGACGGGGAATTCTCACCCTCCTTCCCCAGGTATCAACCATCGGGCCGACACCCCCACTGGATCTCGGGTCATCTCCCTCACGCTAATCCGAGAGGGTTGTAACCGATCCGAGCGCCCACGGGAGGCTTGGATTAATACTTGGTTCCGAGACTCTCAATCCAGCAGGTCACTAAAAGGGACGACATCTTCATACGGATCCGGCCTGGTGCCGCTCATCCCTGCGGCGATGAAAGCTGCCAGCTCTTCTGCGGAGCGTTCGATCCGATCGGAGAGGACATCGGTACGTCATCTCCGGCACTCCCCCAGTCTTCTGTTGCACCGAAAACGGCTGTGGGAACAATGACCGCTCCCATATAGCTGAAAAGGGGGCGGATGGCATGCTCCAGGGCGAGGGAGTGACGGGCGGTCCCTGCCGTCGCCCCCATGAGGACCGGCGTACCACGCAAAGAGTCGTGCTCCAACAGGTCAAAGAAGGTTTTGAACAATCCGTTGTAGGAGCCACTGAAGATCGGCGTGACCGCGATGACGGCGTCGGCGGTCTCCACAGTCTTCATGGCGGCCCGTAGTCCCTCACCACCGAAACCGGTGAGAAGATGGTTGGTCAGGTCGTGGGCATGGTCACGCAACTCGATGAACTCGACCGCTCCCTCGATGTCATGCTCCTCCAGGGAGCGGATGGTGGTATTGGCAAGACGCTCGGCGAGAAGACGAGTCGATGAGGGCTGGGTGAGCCCCGCCGTCACCACGGCGATCTTTCGCGCGGTCATTGGGACACAACCTCGGCCTCCACCGTGTGCACCGCCGCTTTGCGGCTCTCATGGGTGGGTCCGTCGGGGACATGGGAGGGCCGCAACGAGTCGAATTCCTTTCTGAGTGTCGGCACCACCTCACTGCCGAGCATCTCAATCTGCTCGAGGACCACGTCCAGGGGTAGCCCCGCGTGGTCCACCAGGAAGAGCTGTCGCTGATAGTCTCCGAACTGCTCGCGGAACTTGGCGGTCTTCTCGATGGCTTCCTGGGGGCTGCCCACCGTTAGGGGCGTCTGAGCGGTGAACTCCTCCAACGAGGGCCCATACCCGTAGACGGGGGCGTGATCGAAGTATGGGCGGAACTCCCGCACGGCATCCTGGGAGTTCTTGCGCATAAAGACTTGACCACCGAGACCCACAATCGCCTGGTCGGATGAGCCGTGCCCGTAGTGCTCAAAGCGGGTTCGATACAGCTCAACCAGACGAACGAAGTGGTCGGTGGGCCAGAAGATGTGGTTGGCGAAGAAACCATCCCCGTAATAGGCGGCTTGTTCGGCTATCTCGGGAGTTCTTATGGATCCATGCCACACGAACGGGGGGACACCATCAAGCGGTCTCGGAGTCGCGGTGAACGACTGCAGGGGGGTGCGGAACTTTCCCTTCCAATCCACCACATCCTCCCGCCAGAGGCGATGGAGGAGGGCGTAGTTCTCGATGGCAAGGGGGATTCCGTCGCGGATGTCCTGGCCGAACCAGGGATATACCGGTCCCGTGTTGCCCCGGCCCATCATCAGATCCACCCGCCCATCGGCGAGGTGCTGCAGCATGGCAAAGTCCTCGGCGATCTTCACCGGATCGTTGGTGGTGATCAGGGTGGTTGCAGTGGAGAGTATGAGCCGCTCGGTGCGAGCCGCGATGTAGCCCAGCATGGTGGTCGGGGAGGACGGAACGAATGGAGGGTTGTGATGCTCGCCGGTGGCGAAGACGTCCAGACCGACCTCCTCCGCCTTGAGGGCGACGGCGACCATTGCCTTAATTCGTTCCGCCTCGCTTGGCGTCCTCCCATTGGTGGGGTCGGTTGTCACATCGCCAACCGAGAAAATTCCAAACTGCACAACCAGCTCCTAGGGTGTCATTGATAATGTAGTTGCATGTGTCAACTATATTCAACCATCAGGGTATGGAGACTATTCCCAGCTCTCTGGAGGAACCTCCGAGGCAACCTCTTCTGGCGTGGTGTCGTCATCGTCACCCTTGGAGCGCTGGTTCCCATGCAGTTCCAGCACCCTCCCCCCGTTCTGCGCGTGGAATCTCGCCCTATCGCGTCGAAAATCCGCACAGAACCGGCACTACCGGCCATGAGAGCGAGCCCGGCGTCAAAGACGCCGGCCTCTGACTGATTTGTAGCCCCGACCGGATTTGAAGCGGCACTACCGGCCATGAGAGAGAGCCCGGCGTCAGAGACGCCGGCCTCTGACTGATTTTGTAGCCCCGACCGGATTTGAACCGGCGTTACCGGCTTGAGAGGCCGGCGTCCTAGGCCTCTAGACGACGGGGCCAATTGGACGACACTTGTTGTCGTCGCGAAGCCTCAAGATAAACCTGGGCTTCCTGCTCGGGGGGAAGGACTCGAACCCTCAATAACAGGACCAGAACCTGCCGTGTTGCCAATTACACCACCCCCGAATGGTGTTCGCGCCAACAGACACGATCTCCAAAATCGGACTCCCAAAGGATACACGCCCCGGCAAGGAGGCCGATAATCAGCCCATTATCTGACTCCCTACGTAATCGACCACATCGACACCCAGTTCGCGGAGGGCGACTCCGATGGCGGCGATTGCGACCACAACTACGGCGGCCCACATCAACCACTCCACGGTGGTTGCACCCCGGTCGTCGAAACGGTCGACGTCCTTAGCGCTCGTTTCTATCCACTCTTGCATCTTGCTCTACATCTCCTTTCGGTCTTCTCTGAGTCACACCTGAATCTTGTTTCCAACCAATGAATCAACCACCTCCCAGGGACTCGAAGATCATCGACGGGATGGGACCGGCTAAGAGAGCCAGCGCGAGGGGGAACATCACCAGGATGAGAGGGGCGGCCATGGCAGTCCGTCGTTTTGACTCCCCACGCTGGATCTCGTGGCGATACTCGCTACGGAGATCTCGGGACAAGTCGAGCAGTGGCTGGGAAAGATCTGCGCCACGCTTGTGAGCCGTCGCCAAGAGCTCATAGGTACGAGCCGCCTGTGGTTCCACGGTTCCCTCGGCAGCGGCAAGTAGGGCCTCGGAAATGGGTGTACCCCTTCGGTGTTCATCCCAGACGGCGCTCAACTCGGAAACAACCTCGCCACGACCGACCCTGGTGATGAACTCGATCAGATCTGGAACGCTCCCGGCGGCCCTGGACCGGATGGCAAGGATCTGGTTCACGGTGTAAAGCTCAGCCCTCATCCACTCCCGACGCGTGGCGATGGCCCGGTCCACCGCTCCGATCAAGGATGCGGCCCCGACGAAGGCGCCAGCCCCTATGAGGAGGAGTGCGGCAAGTCCGCCTGAGGTCATCCCGGCCAGTCCCCCAACCGCCGCGCCGATGAGAACCCGGCCCCAGAGACGGGCATAGAACTCTGAGGGTCTCTGCTCTGGTGGCACCTGAGCGAACATCCCGGCCTGGGTCAACCTCAGTCGCAGAGTCTCTTCGCCCAGGGAAGTGGCGACCGTACCCAACCTCCGACCCAATCCCACGACTACCGGCATCAACAGACGTCTCGAGATCGAGTCACCCCACATCGAACCCTGATATGCGTCGCCGGTGGAGTCGGCGGGATTGCCCAGACTCACCCTCGTCCTCTGGGCATATGGTCGGACTCTTCTCGCCAACCCGGATCTCGGTTTTAGGACGATCCAACACAAACCGGATACGAATCCGCCGACACTCAATGCGAGGGCGAAATGCAACATTAGGGCGCCCCCCTACCGGATCGTCCCAGCACGCGTGGTTCCACCGGCGGTTTTGAGAAGTGTTTGAGTACGAACCATCCCGCCGTGGTCCATAGGACACCGACCAGAATCAGAAATCGACCCGCCGAGGATCGGTAGAACTCGCCATATTCTGGGGAAAGGAGAATGACGACGAGAACGATCAGCCATGGTCCCACAATCGCTGCCCACCGTTCGATCTCCCGCTCGGTCCGTCTCGTCTTGATCTCCTCGTAAACATCGAGATCCGACACCAGGTCGTCAAGCACGTCCCTCAGGATCATCGTGAGACGATCCGAGCCCACCTCGTCGGCTATGACGAGCACCTCGATGATCTTGTCGGTGGTCGGGTCCCCCACGTCCTCCTTGATGATCCCGAGTGTGGTTTCGAAGTCGTAGAGACGGAGAAGAGTGTCGTACTGCGCCAGGACGGGACGGAGGTCCGCTGGACCTCTTCTCGCAACTTCCCCGAGCGCGACCGGGAGAGCGGTACCGGTGGAGGTGTAGGCAATCAGGGACCTGATGGCATCGGGCCAGGCACCCCGGACACCGGCGAGCCGCGCCATCCTCCGACGCTCCAGAAGGGTGCGGACGATGAAGGCCAGGGCTACAGCCGGTAGCGAGGCCAACCACCAAACACCGAGCAGCACATAGAACACGACGAATACACAACCCACTGCCACCGTCAATGCGAGGCGATACTGACGCATGGTCACACCGAGCCCCGCCTGGGCCAGCCAAAGGCGTTGGCCATCCCGTCTGCCTGGATTCGCTGGTCGTCGAAACGTCGGAAGCACCCCCAGCATCCAGGCCACGGCGAGGTATGCGGTCGCACCCCAGAGAATGGCAGCGACGACCCTCATGGGAGTGTGGGTCGGATCGAGCCGTCCAGGATTCCCAACAGCGACATCCCCTCGGGGAGCGAGAAATCTATCAGGGCCGCCTTGTCATCCATTGGGCGAGCACCCGTCCAAAGCAAGGGCTCGTCAAAACTGCCCCTCGCGAAGATCGTAGTGGTCGAGAATCCACCCTCACCCGGTGCAACTCCGAGTATCTCCATGACACGACGGCGACTCTCTCCACCCCGATGATCCATGGCAAGGTGGATTACGTGATCGATGGCGTCAGCGAACGCCCTGGTCGCCGCCTCGATGCTGATGTTCTCTCCCGCATGAATGGCGGTTGTAACCAGCGCATCCAATGCCGCTCGAGCCGAATAGGCGTGGTTGGACACGGCGAACCCGGCCCCGGTGTTAGCTGCCCGGAAGAGCTCAGCGGACTCCTCACCGAGAACCTCACCTACCACGATCCGGTCTGGGCGCATGGACAAAGCGTGACGAATGAGATGACGCAGGTTGAGTTCCTTGCCCACTCTGTGGCCACCGTCGACCTCCTGATAGTTGGACGTGAGGGCACGCCCCAGGTCGAGCTCGGTGACCTGCTCGAGGATCCTGATGGTGTGGTGAGGTGGTGCGGCTGAATGCATCGCTGCCAACAATGTTGTCTTGCCGGCACCGGGGATACCCGAGACCACAAACCGCGACGTCCGGTCCTGCATGAGAGCCCACAGAAATCCCGCTGCCTCGACACTCATGGTTCCAACATCGACCAGGGACCTCAGACTCTGGAAGCGCCGGATATAGCGTCGGATGGTCGCAGAGAGACGTGAGGACGCTGGGGGTATGGTGACCGTGAGACGGGCCTCGCCGTTGAGTACGGATGCCTTGGCCTGGGGATTTTCGTAGTCGAGTTTGCGGTTGGACCCGCGCAGCATCCGGATGATCGCCTGGAGGAGTTCCCCCTCGGTGGCGTGGACATTGACTTGCGTTGGCCGGGAGGAGGTGTTGTCCATCACGAAGATGTTGCTCCCCTCGACCAGTATCTCTTCGATGTCGGCGTCGCGAACCAGGTTGGTCAACGGCCCCCATCCCGTGATGTCCTCGACTATTCGATCTACGATCGCCGCTGGTCGGGCGAGGAGTGGTGTTCCGTCTCGATGGGAACGGTGCTGGTATTCCTCCACCACATCCCGAGCTATCCCCGAAACCGCCTCATCGGTGACGTTGTCACCATTGGCCAGACGCAGACGTTCGCGTACTTCGGCGCCGAGCTGCTCGATGGTTCCGGCCTTGGCCGTCATGATGCTGCCCCCTCCAAAGACGAGACCGGCTCTCGTACCGCATCGGCGATGCGCTCGACCGCCTTCCGGAAGGCTCCGCCAGGAACGGTCTCACCCATCCATACGGCTCGATCCACCCGACGATCATCCGGGACGAGAGTAAAGCTTGCGGGTCTGAATGATCTGGTGAACTCCTTGACCAACTGAGCGGACTGGTGGGCATCTCCTCGGAAGCGGTTGACCGCGACATGGCACCGTGCGTCCGCCATGAGGGGAGCCGCAAGGGCAAGCCACTCCAGGCCGCGCACCACCCCCAGAGGCGATGGTCCGATTCCGACTACGATCTCGCCGGCTCGTCTCACCAACATCCTCGAGACTCCAAAACGGTCCTCGCTCTCACCGAAGAGACCCAACTGCTCCAGACCCTCGTTGACATCGACGATGACCACGTCGTATTCACCCGCCAAGACCTCCGCCACCATGACGATGTCGGAGGCGGGATATACCGACCAGTCGGAATGATGGGCGATCCCAGGAAGGACGTCGAAACCAAAGATCCCCGTGAAGGTCCGAAAGGAGACCCCGCGATGGATGGCATCGACTGCTCCGTGCAGGTTCATGCATCTGTCGGAGTTGGGGTGCAAACCCAGCCGCTGAGCCATCTGAGGATGAATCGTGTCACCATCGACCAAGAGGACATCGGATTCTCGAGCGAGGACATCGGCGAGGCCAACGGCGAGTTCCGTTGAGCCGAGCCCAGTCGTCACCAAGACGTTGGAGCGCTCGACACCTTGCTCGGACTTCGCCTCGACCGCCTTCTCATCGGAGCTGATTGCTGCCCGTGGCTTGTCGACCCTTCTTTGTAGAAGACAGCGGTCCACTGCAACGACGATGTCGGTGCCGGTGCTATCCGACGGCAGAGCAGCGTCCATGCCCCACTCCCGCTCGAGTCGTTCCTGTCCCGCAACTCCGAGATGTGGATCGTAGAACCCGACGACAACACGGTCCTCTCCCCGAAGCCTCTGTACCAGAGGTGGGTTGAGATATGCGAAGGTGTCATCGACGAGAAGGGCGTCCCAGGCAACATCCAAGGCGTCAATCTCCAGAACAACCTGGACGATCTCGGCTCCGCCATGTGCGGCACAGTGGGAGGACAGGTTGTGCGCCCACTCGCGACTTGATGAAACCATCACCAGGGCTGGAGATGTCATTCGGCCCCCACGGTTTGGGCCGGTGCGAACACGGTCTGGGCCAACGGATCAGAGCTACCGGAGCGGACTGCGTAGATCTCACCTCTTTCAGCCGCGGCGACCAAGGCGAGAACGTCGCCATCAGCAACATCAAGGGTGATGGAGTAGCCATCGAGAGTGTCGGGATTGGAGGTGGCAGCCACCCGAACCCCAGATGCGATCACCTCGCTCTGACCGGTATCGTCGGCCCTCAGGATGTCGACCACGTCCCCAAACCTCAACGATCCCGAGAGCGCCCGCTCTGGATCGATGGGAAGGGAGACCAACCGTCCGGATCCATTTCCCACGACGATGAGATCCGTGGTCAGCAGTGGCTCACCCGCAGCCACAGACCGAACGAGAATCGAATCTCCGATTGAGCCAAGTGCCTCGTCGTAGAGGATGAAGCTTGAGGTTTCGATACCCTCGATGACGACTGATACTCGCTCAAGGTCCTCGGGCACCACCTCGGAACCCGCGGCTACAGATCGTGTGGCGACGGCAATCTCCAACCTCGGACGCTCGTCACGTGTGAGCACCAACGTGACCACCATCGCCGTGATCCCCAACAGCACCGTGACGACATGGGCCGGCGATGGACGATATCGAGCCCTCATTGGTGACCTACGCGCCTTTGGGGCAAGGGGGGCGCCTCGACGGTCTCGATGTGAGCATTCGCCACCATCACACCACCGACCACGACGTGATCGGGTGCCACGACCGAGATGTTGCCTTGGTAGTCGCGTCCGACCGCTGTGTGGACCACGACATCCCTCTCCAATGCCTGAAGATGGTGCAGCCGGGTGGCGAATGAGGTGATGGCATCGTGGTCGGCTTGGGGTCTGGGAGCACCCATTGAGCCCTTCGGTTCAACGGCCACTACCCCACTCAATGGAATGTCGTGACGGATCCCATCAGGTGCGGCTGCCATAGAAAAGGCGTCTGAGCCAACACCCACGATCACACCGTCAAACGTGGCTTCG
Organism: Acidimicrobiia bacterium; assembly: GCA_009377735.1. GTDB lineage: Bacteria > Actinomycetota > Acidimicrobiia > Spongiisociales > ZC4RG35 > WHTL01. The sequence continues at coordinate 403 of WHTL01000109.1, read as the reverse complement.
GAAGCAAGGAGGATCCGGACTCGTTCATTACGGACGTGACAACCAACGAGTACGTCCGTCAAATGCTTGGACTCCGAGGAACGCCGCATCTCGCTACGACGGTCGGCAGCGTCGTCGCTCCGCACTTCGAGACCGGCTACCCGTTGGAGATGGAGTTCGATCCCGCCAATCGGCTCATCCGTCGGACCAGAGATCACCCCATCCACCAGACCGTTCCTCTGTTGCGCCGCGACCGTGCCATCCGGAACCCTATCCGACGTTCTCGTCTTTAAACATACCTCGGTGATCAGACCCATGTCGGATGAAATCCCTTTGCTAACGGTCATGGCTCCGACCCCTCGACCATCGCACATCGAGATAGCGCCGTCTAGTGGTCTGCCGTTGAATTGATGCCGCGGTGTCG
>WHTL01000008.1 GCA_009377735.1 Acidimicrobiia bacterium | reverse complement strand
CCTGAGCTACTTGTGCCCCCGGCAGGATTCGAACCTGCGCACCCGGCACCGGACACAGCCCGGTGCTCTACCCCCTGAGCTACTTGTGCCCCCGGCAGGATTCGAACCTGCGCACCCGGCTCCGGAGGCCGGTGCTCTATCCCCTGAGCTACGAGGGCTGGCTTTGTAAAAGTCTAACGACCTCCCGGATTCGGACCTGCGCACCCGGCTTGACTCTCGGAGCCACCGTGAACCTAGGGCGGAGATGTTCGCCGGGCGATGTCCTCCACCCTGGGTTGAAGTTGTCGCGGGTGGGACGCGCACTCCGCCAGAGTTTCTAGACTTGTGGAACATGGCTGAATCCACTGGCAAACCGTTTGGGACCACTTTCGGAGAGAAGATGACGACCGTCTCCTGGACCCAGGATGATGGGTACGGGACTCCGGAACTGGTAGAGGTCGACGATATCACGCTCCATCCAGGCGCTCATGTCCTCCACTATGGAAGTGCGGTGTTCGAGGGCCTCAAGGCTCACCGTGGTGACGATGGCGTGGTCCGGATCTTCCGATTGGACCGTCACGTGGAACGAATGCAACGCAGCGCCACCTTCCTCTGCCTGCCCGAGCCGCCCAGGGAACTGACCGAGACGATGATCATCGATACGGTCAAGGCCGACATCGACGAGGTTCCCGACGCCCCCGGTGCGCTATATATCCGACCCACCATGATCGGGACCGAGATCAATATCGGGGCTGCCGCACACGAGCCGAAGAGTGGTCTGTTCTACATTCTTACCTCTCCTGTCGGTGCATATTTCGAAGGCGATCACACCCTGCGAATCGCCATCGAGACCAAGCGGCTCCGCTCTACACCGGGGTTTGGAGAGGCCAAGGCCGGCGCCAACTACGCCATGGCACTGCGGATCGTGCGGGAAGCAGAACACATGTATGACACTGACCAGGTTCTCTTTGCCCCCGACGGGCAGATCGAGGAGACGGGCGCCGCCAACTTCCTGCTGATCTCCGACGATGCCGTCGTCACTCCCCCGACCGAGGGAAACATCCTCAATGGCGTTACCCGTGATTCCATCCTTACCCTCGCCCACGGCATGGGTTACGACGTAGCGGAGAGACCCATCACCGTATCGGAGGCCACTGGCTGGGGCCACGAGGCGGCTCTCTCGGGGACCGCCGCCGTACTGGCCCCGGTGGGTACCCTCATCCACGACGGAATCGAGTATCAGATGGGTAACGGCAAACCGGGTCCAAACACCCTGCGTCTCCGCGACACGCTCCGAGACATCCAACTCGGTCGTACCGACGATGCCCACGGGTGGGTTCGTCCGGTCACCTGATCCGTTTTGTCCCTCCGGGGGGATAAACTTGGGAGATGCCTCGTTCGATATGGAAAGGCGCTGTCAGCTTCGGTCTGGTTTCCATCCCGGTAGGGATGTACACGGCCACCGAATCGAAGACGCCCAAATTCAAGCAGTTGCGTGAGTCCGACCACACTCCCATCCGCTACAAGAGGGTGGCCGAGAGCGACGGCGAAGAAGTGGAATGGGACGACATCGTCAAGGGATACGAATTCGAGAAGGGTCGATATGTCGTCTTCACGCCCGAGGAGTTGGAGGCCGCCAGCCCCGACTCCGGCGCCAAGATCGTCGACGTGATCCAGTTCGTCGACCAGGGAGAGATCGATCCCATCATGTATAAGTCGTCGTACTACCTGGCCCCGGAGTCGAGTGGGATCAAGGCCTACAAGATCTTCCAACAGGCGCTCGAGGAGCAGGGCGTCGTTGGTATCGCCAAGGTCACGATACGCGACAAGCAACACCTCGCCACCCTGCGATCGCACGACGGCGTGATGATCATGGAGACCATGCATTGGCCCGATGAGATTCGGGCTGCCGAGTTCGAGGAGCTCGACACGAGTGTAGAAATCCGGGACGAGGAGCTACAGATGGCTACCTCCCTGATCGAGAACATGCAACGACCGTTCGATGAGTCGGAGTTCCACGACGTGACAAGAGAGCGAATCGAAGAGGTTGCCGAGAAGAAGGTGGCCGGCGAGGAGATCGTCCTGCCGGACGAGGCCGAGCCCACCAAGGTGGTCGATCTGATGGACGCCCTCAAGGCATCGGTCGATGCCGCCAAGGAGCAAAAGGAAAAGGCCGGCTAGCCAGGCCACTGGGTCAGAGCCCGAACTCCGATTCGGCGGTGACCTCACTGGGATCCACCTGGTCGACGGCTACGAACACCGGCGCCCGGAGACGTCCCTGACCGGTTACGGATGCATACTCCACTCTGATTACGAGGGTTGTCTCCACCCAGACCGCCTCTCGTGGTATCCCGGTCACGTCCGCAAAGGGAGGGGTATCCCGCTCCATCTGTGATAGGGCGTCTCGGAACGCCATCAGGTCCCTTGAGGAAAAGCCAGACCCAACTGCACCGACCCATTTCAGACCCTCGTCGGATTGTACCCCCACCAATACCGACCCCAGAGTGTTCGACCGGTTGCCACCACCCGGCAGATAGCCGCCCACGATGACCCGCGCCGAGCGGCGATGGACGATCTTGCGCCAGTCCGGCGAGCGGCGTCCGGGAAGATAGCGGGAACCCAGTCTCTTGGCGACCATCCCCTCATAACCCTCCCGCTGCACCGTTGCCCACAGAGCCAGACCGGAGCCCTCGAAGTACGGTGACGGCGCCAGATAGCCGGGAAGGTCGAGTTGGTCGAGTCGTTCCCTGCGGTGCTCCAGCGGATCATCCATTACCTGCATCCCGCCCCAGACCAAAACGTCGAACAGGATTCCCTGCAGCTGCGATCCTTGACGACTCATCGACGCCTGGAGCATCGAGAAGCTGGTGATCCCACTCTCGTCCATGACCACCAACTCCCCATCGAGGACGACACCACTGGGGATCACCCAACGTCCTACATCGGGGAAGCGCCCGGCAAGGTCGTTCCCATTGCGGGAGAGGACACCATCCTCGGAAGCGACGAAGCGAAACCCATCCCATTTCGGCTCAAACCACCAATCGGGATCATCAAAGGGCCGGGGCCACCTGGTGGCCAACATTGGCTTGATCATGAGGTGATCCCGTCGGCCGGAGCTCTATGTGGCCTAGCCGAGGCGTTCCCGTACGAGTCGATTGACCACAGCACCATCGAGATCGTTCCCCCGGGATTTCATTATGGCTCCGATCACCCGACCCGCGGCGCCGGGGTCACCCGATAAACCCAGTTCGTCGATCGTGGCGTCGACGATCTTCGCAGTTTCGTCCTCACCCAACTTTGAGGGGAGCCACCGAGACAGAAAGTCGATCTCGTACGAGAGTTGCTCGGCCATCTCCTCACCACGGCCACCAAGTTCTCGATACTCGTCCCGTGACTTGGTCATCTTTTTGGTGTAGGAGGCGATCACCGTCCGATAGAGATCGTCTCAAGGCCGTCGGAGAAGTCGGCGTCGCTGGTCTTCACCTGGATCTCGGATCGCACCTGACGGATCACATCGCGTCTTCTGGTATCCCCCGTCTTCATCGCATCCTTGAGCTCGGCGTCGAGCTCCGACTCGATGGTCATCAGCTACCGGGACCGAAGCCCACGGTATGATGCGTACCCTCGGCCTCGATCTCGATGTAGGCGAGTTTGTCCGCGGGGATCCCAACCAACCGGTCCTTGACGTCGGTGAGCCACAACACCGACCCCGGTGCCGCTTCCTCGACGACACGACGGAACTCATCGACGTCGTCCATCTCCAACTCGATGGTCTTTTGGGTTTGGGAGATACCGATCCACGCTCTCATGGTTGGCATCGTATACCCGCTGTGCAGTCAGCCCAACAGGGGTCCGTTATCCCTGGAGGAAGGAGAGACGCACCCGGCGTCGGGGGTTGTCGGCATTGGGATCGACAAGGACCACTGATTGCCACGTTCCCAAGGCCATGGCGCTGTCGATCACCGGGACCGATACTGAGGGGGCTACGAAGGCAGGGAGGACATGATCCGCCCCGTGTCCGGGGCTTCCGTGACTATGTCTCCATCGGTCGTCCCTGGGAAGAATCTCATCTATGGCATCCATCAGGTCGGTATCACTCCCGGCTCCCGTCTCGATGATGGCGACACCGGCGGTGGCGTGGGGTACGAAGACATTCAGCAGTCCCGAATCGACATCACGGGTGCGCAGGAAGTCTTCGATGGCCGACGTGAGGTCGAATACCCGGCGATCGCTCCCGGTTTCGATGGTTATGGTCTCGGTCTCCACAGATCCGAATCTAGGTATTGTCGCCCAGGAAGATTTCCGAAACGGAGGAGTCCAGGAATATCGCCTGTAACGCCTCGGATACGATCGGGGCGATGGAGAGGACGGTCACGTTGTCCAGTTCCATGATCTCGGGGGCGATGGGGAGGGTGTTGGTGACAATCACCTCCCTGATGGGGGCGTTCTTGAGACGATCGAGTGCCTTGCCCGAGAAGATTCCGTGGGTAGCAGCCACGATCACGGAGTTGGCGCCAGCCTCGGTAACCATCTTGGCGGCGTTGGCCACCGTTCCCGCACCATCGATGATGTCGTCGACAATCATCACATCCCGTCCCTCCACCTCACCCGACACCTCCAACGCGGTCGACTCCCCGTGCTTGGTGGGATCCCTGCGCTTATAGACGAACGCCACGGAGGCATCGAGCCAACGGGCATACTTCTCGGCGCGTTTGACACCACCGGAGTCGGGGGAGACGACGGTGGTTGGCCCGCCCAAACTCTCCTGCAGGTATCCGGCAACGATGGGGAGGGCCGTGAGGTGATCGAACGGCTTGGGGATGAAGCCCTGCAGCTGACCGGTGTGAAGATCAACCGATACGAGACGATCGGCACCGGCCGTCATGAAGAGGTCACCTACGAGGCGAGCCGTTATCGGTTCCCGTGGCAGCACCTTCTTGTCCTGTCGGCCGTAACCGTAGAAGGGCATCACCGCGGTTATGCGACGCGCCGATGCCCTCTTCAGGGCGTCGATGGTGACCAGCTGCTCCATGATGTGGTCGTTGATCGGCGCACAATGGCTCTGGAGAACGAAACAGTCGGCACCTCGCACACTCTCGGTGGGGTGAACATACGTTTCACTGTTGGGAAACGCAGAGATCTCCAGACCACCCAGCGGGACACCGAGGAGTTCGGCGACCTCGGATCCAAGGGCTGGATGCGCCGAGCCCGAAAAGAGCATGAGACGGCTTCGGCTGACAATGTCCATTCAGTCCTCGCTCGACTTGTTTGCCTTGCGCTTGCGAGCGTAGCCCGGAATGTGCTTTTGGGGGGAACGCTCCAGGGAGAGTGCCTCCGCCTCGACGTCCTCGGTGATGACCGAGCCTGCACCGGTGACTGCTCCGTCTCCGATCTTGACAGGCGCGACCAGCATGGTGTCGGAACCGATGAAGGCGTTCTTACCTATCTCCGTCTTGTGCTTGGCGATTCCGTCGTAGTTGCAGGTGATCGTTCCTGCCCCGATGTTGGCGTCGGCTCCGATGGTGGCGTCGCCGATGTATGAGAGATGCGGAACCTTGGCGCCTGGACCGATCGTCGACTTCTTGATCTCCACGAAAGTCCCCGCCTTGGAGCCGTCCTCGAGCACCGCTTCGGGTCGGAGGGATGCGTAGGGGCCTACCTCGCAATCGGCACCAACCGTCGCACCACGAAGAACGGAGTACCAAACCAAAGAGTTCCGGCCAATGCTGGAGTCGATACACGTCACATCCGGCCCCACCTGGGCACCGGCGGAAACCCGGCTCCTGCCCCGGAGATACACCCCGGGTCGGAGAATGGCACCCGGCTCCACGATCACGTCCGACCCTACTTGGGTGCGATCGGGGTCGTCGATGATGACACCGGAGTCCATCAGCGCCCCGTTGATCCTCTCCCGTAGATGACGGGTCGTCACCGCCAGCTCTGACTGTGAGTTGACACCGAGCATCTCGATTGGATCGGCTGCGACAGACGAAACAGGACGGCCCTGAGCCGCCAGGATTCCAACGGTGTCGGTCAGATACAGTTCGCCTTGGGCGTTGTGGTCGTCGAGACCGGAAAGGGCCTCGATGAGGTCGGCGGCTCGGAAGGCGTACATCCCGGCATTGCCCTCCGATATGGCGGCTTGTTCGGGGGTGGCATCGTCCTTCTCGACAATTCCGACGATCTCGCCATTGTCGCGAATCACCCTCCCAAAGGAGGTAGGAGTGGGGTCGACGGTCGTGAGCACGACCGCGTTCCCAGAGGACCGCTCGGCTAGCTCCCGGTAGCGGTCGGCCGGCACCAGGGGATGGTCCCCGTAACAAACCAGAACCGTGTCTTCGGGGTCGATTCCATCGAGATGCTCCAACGCCACCACCACGGCGTGGCCGGTCCCCAACTGTGGTTGTTGTACCACCGATTCGACACCGTCGGGAAGGGCCGCGATCACATCCTCGGACTGGTGACCCGCTACCACCACCCTGCGGACGATACCGGCATCACCGACGGCATCGGTCACCCATCTCAGCATGGGTTTGTCGATCACCTCGTGGAGGACCTTGGGACGTTCCGATCGCATTCGGGTTCCCTTGCCCGCGGCGAGGATGATGGCATGAGTGGTCAAGATCGACGGCTCCTGTTGAAACGATGGCTTGTGGATGCTGGCTGGGGGGGCAGGACTCGAACCCGCTCTGACGGGACCAAAACCCGTAGTGCTACCTATTACACCACCCCCCAAGGGTGATGACTCTCTAAGTGCTCCCCAAGCTTACCGAGGTCACCCGTTTCTAATCCAAGACGCCACCCCAAAAGGACGGGGGGTAGCCACGAACCCGTCGGAGGATTCGACTTCGTCGAGGGCGGATGCAGCCTCGTCAATATCGGCGAAGAACGCAAAACAGGCCGATCCCGAACCCGACATCAGGACAGGGCGACCCCAGCGACGATCCAGGTCGGCCATCCAATCCCCCAAGTCGGGTCGGAGGGAAACGGCGGCGGGTACGAGGTCGTTCACCAAGGGACCCAGCTCTCGCAGCCCCGGCGGAATCCCGGGTCCATCAACGGGAGTTCCTTCGGGAAAGTGGAGCTCATCCCAGCGGGCGTAGACATCCGCCGTGGTGAGACCGTAACCAGGCATGACAACCGCAACGGCATATCCATCGATCACATCCAGCTGGCTGACCCTCTCGCCAATCCCCTCCATCAGACACAACCCACCGTCGAGAAAGAAGGAAACATCGGCGCCCACGGCTGCGGCGACGGCTTGGGCATCGTCTCCGTTGCCCATGAGAGCCCGTATGACCGCGGCGGCATCGGAGCTACCTCCCCCCAGCCCGGCACGGTGGGGAATGTTCTTCGTGAGCTCGATGGAAACGGGTGGAACCGTGCTGTTCCCGCGAATACCTGCGAGGGCGGAGGTCACCAGATTGTCGGCGTTCGCCTCAAGGTCGGAGCCTTTCACCACGAGACGATCTTCCTCGGCCGACTCGAATCGCACCAGGTCGCAATGGGTTATCGTCTGGGCGTGGGATCGGATCGGGTGCATTCCATCGCCACGCGGCGGGCGTACCCGAACATCGAGGTTGATCTTGGCCGGCGCCTCCCAGTACATACCCTCCTCGGGGATGAGCGGCGCGGTCATGTCTTCGCCAAGGCGTCAGCCAGATCCACGAACCCGCTGGGTGGGACGTTCTCCGGTCTCTGCGTGGGTTCGAGACCAACGGAGGTCAGGAGCTCGGAAATATCGGGGTGAAGGCCGGCGAGGGACGCACGCAGCATCTTGCGACGTTGCCCGAAGGCGGTGGCGGCCAGACGCATCGCCTCCTCGGCCCGTGGTGGGGATGGGGTCCGATCGAGTCTTATCACCGTTGACCCGACCGCAGGCGGCGGATAGAACAGCTGTGGGGGCACGGTGAAACTCCCACCAACCCGTGCCGTTAGACCCACCACCACACTGGGAAGCCCATAGGCGACGTCTCCGGCGTCGGCGAGGAGACGATCGGCCACCTCGGTCTGCAACATCACCACCAGTGTGGCGATGTCAGGCACCTGCCGCAGCACATCGAGGACCAGAGACGTCCCGACGTTGTATGGGAGGTTGGCGACCAGCTTCACGCTCCTACCATCGAGGTGTGCCACCCACCCCAGATCGGCGGCGTCCTGATAGAGGATCCGGGCAGTCTCCCCCACGGTCTCGGCCAGGAGCGGCTTGAGACGATCGTCGATCTCTACAGCGAGGACATCGGCGCCTGTGGCGACCAGGGCCATGGTGAGCGCTCCGGTCCCGGGTCCGATTTCGACGACGGTGTCATCGGAATCGATGTCGCCCAGACGGACGACCTTGTCGACAACATTGGGATCAGCGAGATAGTGCTGACCGAGGGACTTGTTGGGTCTCAGCCCATGCTTGTCGAGGAGATGGCGAATCTTGCCCGGAGTGTGTCGGACGCTCATCCCGGCACCCCGAACACACGCCGGGCATTCTCGGTGGTTGTCGCCGCGACCTCCTCGACGCTCAACCCCCAAACCCTCGCCAGCTCGGCGCCCGTGTGTCTCACCCAGGCGGGGCGATTCGGCTCACCACGGTGGGGCTCGGGGGCAAGATAGGGGGTATCGGTCTCGACCAGGGCCCGATCGGGGGGGACCAGTTCCGCCCCGAGACGGATGGTCTCCCCGGTGGTGAATGTGATGGGTCCGGCGTAGGAGAACATCACTCCGAGCTCGAGGAACCGACGCGTCCACCGGGTCCCACCGGTCCAACAATGGAGGACCGTAAGCTCCCCCGAGCCACTTTCCGAGATCATTCGGTAGACGTCGGCGAATGCGTCCCGACAGTGAACGATGAGGGGAAGATCTCGCTCGGTCGCAAGCTCAATGTGCCAGGCGAAGGAAGCCCTCTGAGTGTCTCGTGGGGCATGGTCGCGGTAATAGTCGAGACCGGTCTCACCGACGGCAACCGCAGTTTCGGTAAGGTCAGAAATCTCATTCCTGATCATTTCCCATCCGACGCTGTCATGTGGATGAACACCAACGGCGGCGCCGAGACGATCCGGATACCGCGCCGCGAGCTCGACTGCTGCCACACTGGAGCGGAGGTCGACACCCGGGATTACAATTCCTACCACGTCGTCTGCCTCTGCGATGAGCTCCTTCGGGTCGCGCTCGTCGAGGGAGAGATGACAGTGGGTATCGACCCAGGAAACATTCACGTGCGGAGAGGTTACACTCGCCGAGGAGGGCTAGGAGGAACTGGAAATTATGCAAACCGGAATAGCAAGGAAAATGGACGGGCTTGGCCGGATCGTGATTCCAGCCGAGATGAGGCGAGCCATGGACATCGAACCCGGAGACGAAGTGGTCATAGGCTTTGAGGACGGTGCCGTCATCCTCCGGTCTGCGGGAGCGGCCTGCGTTTTCTGTGGGAGTGCCAGCCAGGTGGGTGGCTTCAGGGGTCGCGGTGTGTGCTCCGACTGTCGTGACCAGTTGGGTGCCTGATCACGGTCTCGTAGAGCTGGCGTCGTGAGACACCGGTGGCTTTCGCCACCTGGCGGATCGCCGAAGACGGTGACTCACCCTCACCAATCAAGCGCTCGACTTCCGTTTGCGCCATCTGCACACTCGGTTCGATGGGGGGCTCGCCCTCAATGATCAGTGTGAATTCACCCCTGACACGGTCATCGCTCCAGTAATCCTCCGCCTCACTCAGGGTTCCCCACCAGAGCTGCTGATGTAATTTGGTCAACTCCCGGGCAACACAGACTGCCCGACCTGACCCGAGGGCTCCTGTCAGGTCAGAGAAATCGTCGAGGAGGCGATGGGGTGTTGCGAATACGATGATGGTGCGCTCCTCGCCGACCATGCCATCCAGTCTGCGTCTTCGTTCCGATTGCTTTCGCGGTAGAAACCCCTCGAAGACGAAACGATCTCCGTTGAACCCACTGATGGCAAGGGATGCCGTGACCGCACTGGGTCCTGGTATGACGTCGATCTCCGCCCCGGTCTGGCGGGCCACGGCCACCGCTTCGGCACCCGGGTCAGATACGGTAGGCATCCCGGCATCCGTGACGACGGCCACCGTCTCGCCCCGCTCCAGACGTTCACGCAACTGACCCAGTCGCAGATTCTGGTTGCCGGCGAAGAATGACTGCATTGGCTTGCTTACACCCAAGACGGAGAGCAGCTTGGCGGTCCGTCTCGTGTCTTCGGCGAAGATCATGTCCGCATCCGAAAGGGTGGCGCCGAGACGCTCGGACACATCACCCAGATTCCCAATCGGGGTACCGCAGAAGACGAGACGACCGCTCACGGCGCCATCTCCAGGGGGATTCTCGATCCGATCGGCAATCCTGGCCAATGAAGAGGGACCTCGAGGATCGAAGTCGCTCCCGGCGCCACCACCACCCGTCGACGACTGAGTAGCTGGGCGGATATGACCACTCCTCGGGCATCAATGCCGTAGACGCGGATCGAACGGGAGAGCCAGAATCCGTGCACCGACCGTCCACGGATCAAGAGCCCCGTGTCTTCGGGTCTTCCGATCAGACCACGCAGTCGCAACCAGAAGTCGTCGGCAAATATCACCTTGGACCATTCGAGACGGGCGCTGCCTGTCTGGGTTGACATGGTTCGACCGTACCCGACAGCGGGCACCCTGGGAACACCCTCGACATGCTGCTCATTCGCTTACGACGGAAATCACCCGATCGAATGCACTCGGAGACGATGCGACGATCAGAGTTACCCGAGCACCATCTCTCTGAATCCAGAGGTTGTCCTCACCACGGAACACGGTCGCGCCCTCCTCCTCGCCCTGGTCCTCGGTATCGAGACCATCGGCGGCATAGGCGGCGAGCGCCTCGGCAAGTTCAGCCCCGTCACGATTGGTGTCGCCCCGGTACTCGAGAAGAAGCAGCGCCTCGCCGCCCCCGTCGTGAAGCTGACGGTAGGTGTCCCCTCCCCACCCCTCGGCAGCACGGGCAACAACCTCTTCTCCGAGGAACTGGTTCAGGAGGAGACGAAAACCCAGCTCACCCCAAGTCGAGGTGGTGACCTCGTTGTAGCCGGGCACAGTTAGATCGACCACGTCGACCTGTTTGGGCAGATCCCGTCCGAAATCACGGGTGCGGATCACCTGCTCGGTACTGAAGTTCCCCGCGGCGTAGGCATCGTTTACCGCCTGGTAGCCGCCCGTTCCGAGCAGGTCCCTGACGAACACCTCCCCCTGGATGTAGGGGAACGAAAGGGCATCTCGCAGGTATGTTGGGGCATCGTCCCATGCTGCTGTATCGACCGCCATGATCTCCTCGTAATAGAGATCGAGACGGTTTTGGGGAAGCGAGGCGACATAGTCGTACTCGACATTGACGGCATCGCCTTCGATCAGCGTCAGATATGCGGCCGCGGCATCGAACTGCTTGGTATCGACAAGCTCTCGGTTCGTGGTGTCGAAGTCGAGATGCTGGTCGGTTAGGGCATGGGTGAGCTCATGCACCAGGGTGGCGCGCTCCATCTCACTGAACTCCTGGTTCCGGGTGGCAACCACGAGAGAACCCGTCTCCCCGTCGTAGAACCCAGCTACCTCGTCACCGTAGAGCTCGAGAATCGCACTTCTCAGATCCAGGTCATCGGGAATGAGTCCTAGGAGGGCGTAGAGCGCCTCATCGGCGACGACCTCACCCAACTCCTCGTCGACGAGTGCACGCACCCTCTGTCGGAACGCCTCGGGGTTGAGTAGCTCCACCGTTGGAAGGCTCTCAAATGGAAGACCCCTGATGTCCTCGGTCTCGGAGATGAGTTCTGCCAAATCTTCCTGCATCGCAGGGGAAAGACCCTCCGCTCCAGGTGGAATCCTCGACCCGACGTCGGCGACGGTATCGACCGTCTCGCCGCCCGTGGTGGCCGGCGACTCAGATTCCGGCACTGACGCCACCGGATCCGCAACCGAGACGTCGGACGGCTCAACCACATCACACCCAACGAGAACGCCCAACAAGACCACGAAAATCAGAAGCCGGAAAAACATCAGCCCACAGGCTAACTGAAGTTCTCCCCCTCAAAGAGGGGGGAGAACCGGCGAAGCCGGGGAGGGGCCAGCACCCCCATATTATCTCTGGGAGGAAACAGTGCCCCGCTACCTGCTTCACATGAAGCCTTCCCCCCGCCTTTGGCGGTGGGACAATTTGCGAGGCGAAAGGGGGTTTACGATGGGAACCGATCATGCGACACCGTCGTCGTACCGATATGAGACGCCTTCTGGTCCTGGCACTTCTGGCGTCATTGTTGGTGTTTGTCCGGCCCGACAACGCATCGGCTTGTAGCTGTGCGCAAATTGATCCCCGGACCGAGATGGCGAACCAGGACGCTGCTGTCATCGCCACGCTCATCGAGGCACCCGAACGCAAAGAGATCTCGGATGAGGATGGAGTTTGGGTGTTTCGTGTGGACCGTTCGGTGAAGGGAGACCTAAGCGGGAGCATCGAGGTCCTTGCCCCAACCTGGGGCATGTCGTGCGGCTTCGAAATAGCTGCGGGCGAACGGACGGGGATATTCCTCCACAAGGAGGCTGGGCATCTCCATGGCAGCCTCTGTTCGACAGTCGAGCCCCAGGCGATGGCAGACGCCGTCGACAAGGGCCCTCCGGTCTTCATTCTGGCTGGCGGTGGTGGGCCGAATCACCTCATGGGGTTGGACAATCAAGGAGCCATTTCGGCTGTAGCAGAAGACAAAAGGTCGGTTTTCTCGATGTGCCCAGATGCCCACGTCCTGATGGAGGGATTTCCCCGTCGACTCGTGGTGCGACAGCTCTCGACAATGTCTGTGGAGCGCCTCCCCTTGCGAGTCGACAAGGACGCCAGAATCGCCGCATTGTTCTGCCGTGATCCGTCAGGACGAAAAGGGATGGTGGCAATCACCACAGACGGCGAACCCTCCACCCAGATTGTCGAGGTGCCATTGGGTCGGGTGCTAGCCGATGTGCCGACAGAGGTCGCCTACCTTGGCCCCAACTACGCCCTGACCGTTGACAAATCGATCGAACTGATCTCGTTGGAGACCGGGGAAAGGTCGACACTGTATCCATTCGAACCGTCTCCGGCCGGGAAGTCGCCCTCGGCCATGCCCTGGCCGGCTCCGGATGGCAGCTCTCTGATCGTCATGGAGAGGAGCTTCGACGAGAAAGGTAAGGCATCGTCGACAGCACACCTATACGACCCGCTGCAACAGAAGTCATTAGATGCCGTCGCCATCGAGGGTGATGCAGAAGGGGTTACCTGGCTCGACGATTCCACGTTCGTCATCTCTCGGAAGACCGAGAGCCAGGAACGAACCTTCCTCGCTCTCGACACCGAGACCCTGGAGACCAGACCACTGCCTCCCATAGGGCGGGATGCGATCCGCGTCGAAGACCAGATTGCGTCAGTGATGGACGGCGAGCTAGTCCTCACCGCCCGCGATGGTGATCGCACGGTCGTTCGGACGCTCCCAAGCAAGACCCACTCATTGGTTGCGGTGATGGACCCAGCCACGGCCACGACCCCTCCGGTCTCTACGCCCCGCCTCGCACCGCCACGACCACATCCACGGCTTCGGCGGACGAGACGGCTGAGCCAACTGCCACCTCAGGGGTTTGGCCCGGATCCTTTATCGCGGTCGGGGCCGTGGTTCTCTTGGTTGGGACGGCCGTCATCATCGCGAGGCGACAATAACCATTCGGTGGACCCTGGCATTGATTCCTCTCCGACCCCGGTCTCGAATACGGAATAGTGGTGGAGGTGATCGGATTTGAACCGACGACTTCTTCCGTGCGAGGGAAGCGCTCTGCCGGGCTGAGCTACACCCCCGGGGCTACCAGAAAGGATACCAGTCGTCGATCAGGAGATAAGACGAACGCGGGTCTCACCGCGAGCTTCACGACGGACCGGTGCCACGTTCTGGGCGACACGGACATCGTGCGCACCCTTGATCTGGAGTAACAACACGACGTATCCAAAGAGGAGAACGTCACTGAGGATCTGGGCGATCAGCCAGGCACTGGATTTGGTCACCCACGCTCCCACCAGCGTGATTGCCGTGAGACTGATGAGAAAGAATAGGACTCGGCGGCGACGCACCAGAACCTGGTTGCGCTGGGCAGACCGATCGGCGCTGAAAGGCCGGTGCTGCACCTCCGACATCACGTTGGCCCACTTGTCAAAGTCGGTGGTCGAGTTGATAGGGGTGTTCCGACGACGGTCACCCAGAACAGAGGGCAGTAGATAGAAGCTCCAGACCGCCACGATCACGAGGAACCCTATGAGAACAGGTGCTTCCATGCTGTTATCTCTCCGCTTTTCGATGTCTACCCGGTCCAACGCGAACCGAACTGGTGTCAATCTCTCCGCTTACTCTCCGGATACCGAGAACCCAATCTAATACATCAAGTTGGATATGCCCGGTTTCTTTTGGAATCGTTTGTTGTCAACTGGCGCGGATCCGCAAGTCACAGGTCTTTGCGCCTCCACTGGCCACTGCGACCACCCGACTTCTCGAGTAGGCGCACCGGCCCGATGGTCACTCCCCTCTCCACAGCCTTGACCATGTCATAGAGGCTGAGAGCCGCGGTGGACACCGCCGTTAGGGCTTCCATCTCGACACCCGTAGGCGCCGTCGTTCGCACCATAGCAAGCAGCCTCACACCTATGTCAATCGCATTCACCTCCAGGGTGATGGCGGTGATTGGGATGGGATGGGCGAGTGGGATGAGTTCTGCGGTGCGTTTTGCACCCATGATCCCTGCCAACCGCACCGTCGCCACCGCGTCTCCCTTGGGTAGATCGCCGGCGAACAGTCGGTCGCGAGTGGAGGAATCCATGGTTACGATCGCCTCGGCTACCGCCCTCCGATCGGAATCCTCCTTCTCTGTCACATCCACCATATGGGCCGCACCCGACTCGTCGATGTGGGTGAGCGCGGGCTCCTCCACACGATCGCCGTTCATGGTGTTCTCCCGTGTGGCCAGCTGAAGATCTCCACCTCGATAGGGTCCCCCGCCTTGAGAGACGAGATTCCAAGTGGGACCACTGCGAATGCGTCACCGGCGGCGGTCGCCGCCAGCATGTTGGACTCCTGGCCGCCTGACTGGCGCACGTGACACAACCCGTCGACCCATTTCGTCCGCACCCGAAGAAACACTTCCTTCTCTGGGTCGGAGGTGACATCCTCGTCGATGACGCCGATGACCCGGGGACGGAGGACTTCTGTGACCCCCTGCATCCGCAGCAGAGCAGGACGTACAAACTGCTCGAACGCCACAAAGACGGAGACAGGGTTCCCGGGAAGACCGAAAATCGGGGTGGAGTCTATATGCCCGAAGGCAAACGGCTTGGCGGGTTTCATCGCCACTCGCCACAACTCCATCTCGCCCAGGTCCGCCAGCACCTCCTTTAGGAGATCGTGGGTACCGACGGACACACCCCCGGAGGTGATCATGGCGTCGGCGGACTCCAAACCGGAGTGGATGGACGATTCGAGGCTTTCACGGTCATCACCGACGATCCCGAGGTCGAGTGGTTCGATACCGAGATCGCCCAATAACCCGGAAATGAGGGCCCTGTTGGCGTCGCGTATCTCACCCGGTGCGAGTCGGGGGGTTTCTGGAGGACGAACCTCATCACCGGTGGAGAGGATGGCCACCTTGGGTCGGTCGTAGACCAAGGGCCGCGCATGGCCGATGGTCGCGAGAACACCCAGATGCCGTGGACCGAGGAGTGTCCCCTTGCGGAGTACGACATCCCCTTCGGCCACATCCCCGCCGGAGCGACGCACACTCCGTCCCGCCTCCACAGGAACCATGATCGTGACGGTCTCCGCACCCCCATCGGTGTCCTCGACCCGGACAACCGTGTCGCTCCCCTCCGGGAGTGGCGCCCCCGTCATGATCCTGATGGCCTCACCCCTGCCAACCCGAGAGGAGGCTACATGACCGGCCCTGACGTCGCCGATCACCTGCAACGTCGTCGGTGCCGCTTTCACATCGTCGCCCCGAACTGCGTACCCGTCCATCGCCGAGTTGTCGAAGGGCGGCACCGGGCCTTCGGCCACCGTGTCTTCGGCGAGGATCCGACCACGGGCCTCCGAAAGCGCGACCGCACCGACATCCATCGTATCCACACCGGAAAGGACCGCCTTTCGGGCTTCGGCGAGCTCCCTCACACCATCTTCCTCTCTTCACCCTGGAGCAGGCTGCGAATGTTGGAACGATGGCGCACGATCACCAGGAGTGCCGCCAGCCCTACCAGGCCGAGCCCACCCACCTCCCAGCCCTGCCACCAGAGGAGTGGCACAGCAAGGACGACGAGGCTGAGCGAGGCGATTGAGGAGACCTTGGCGATCAACACGATCAGAAGGTAGACAACTGCGACTATCAAACCCACGAGGGGGTTGAGCCAGAGGATCATCCCCTCATAGGTCGCTACGCCTTTGCCCCCGCGGAATCGATGCCAGACCGGGAAGCAATGACCCACCACGGCAACGAGTCCGGTGAGTGCTGCCAGCCAATCGACAGGGGCACCTGGTCCGGCAGCGACGGTCCCCATGGAGGCGGCGAGGACCCCTTTGATCACGTCTCCCGCAAGCACCATGGCGGCGGGACCGCGACCCAAGGTCCGGGCAACATTGGCTGTTCCCGGGTTACCGCTCCCCTCCGCAAGAATGTCAACGCCCTTCATCCTGGAGACGAGCACCGCGAAATCGATACTGCCAAGCAGATAGGCAGCAACCACGGCCAGTGCGACATACCAGGGGTTCATTGGTGCAGAGTGTACGGTGTCGAGCGGAGAGGAGGATGACGACACAGGCCCGCGCACCCCGAGAAGGCAATTCTGGGCTATAATGGGGGTGTTCCCTAGTTCGGTGCACCCCTTGCCTACCTACGAATACCAGTGTAAAAAGTGCGGCCAAAATGTTGAGGCATTCCAGAAATTCTCCGATCCTCCACTGAAGGTCCATGCAGATTGCGGTGGCGATTTGCGGAAGGTCTTTCATGCCAGTGGTGTCGTCTTCAAGGGGGCCGGCTTCTACGCCACCGACTCCCGGAGCACCAGCACAGCGGTAACCAACGGCAACGGTGCCAAGAACGGCGCCAAGAAGGACTCCGTGTCCGAGAAGAAGGACAGCTCCACGGAGAAGGTGACGTCCTCCTCTGACAGCGCCTCCTCTGAGAGCTCCTCTTCCAAGAGCAGCTAAACCCCTTCAAAACGGTCCCACCAAGTCGTAGTTTGGGGATGTGTATTGGTTGCAACGTCCCCCGTATCTCCGCTGGGCGATCTCGGGCCTACTGGTCCTGGCCATTGTCTGGGTCGAGTTTGCCCCCGACGGGATGGTCGAGCACCCCTATCTCGCTTCCTCGGTGACTCCGGGAACACCTCTGGGGGACGTGGTGGAGATGCGCCGGGTACCGGCGGGAGTATTTCCTGAGGTCATGATCTCCAACAAGGTGAGCCGCTACTCCCTCGAACAGGGGACCCCCCTTTCTCCTGGCCTCGTCGCGAATCCAGATCTACTGGCCCCGGCGGACTGGTTGACGATCGTCACCGGTGTTCCCACCACCGCGGTGGCGGGATCGAAGGCACGGCTCGTCACCATCGAAGAACCTGCCAACAGCGTGACCGGGGTCGTTATCGCCACCGGCGAGGAAGGAGAGGTAGCGATTCCCCCCGATTCCGCCGAGGCAATAGCCACCGCCCACCGTCGCGGGTCCTTGGAGGTCCTGGTCTCGGTAGGCGACTGACCCGGTGGTCAGAGAAGGATCAGACCCGCCAAACCCACGATCGCGGTGTAGACGGCGAATGGCACGAGTCCGGTGCGCCGAATAACCGCCAGCAAGAAGGATATGGCGGCGTATCCAGACACCCCGGCGACGACAGCGCCCACCAGCAGCTCTATCCCCAGTCCCCCCGAATCGAGAAGTTCCATACCTTCAAGAAGACCCGCAGCGGCAATGGCTGGTATCCCAAGGAGGAAGGAGTAGCGGGCCGCTTGGGCGGGCTCGAAGCCACGGCCGTTTCCAGCGGCGATGGTGGTGCCGGAGCGACTGATTCCCGGTATTAGGGCGAAGGCCTGCGCCAAACCGACGATGAAGGCGTCGGTCAATGTGCCGTCCTCGAGTTGGCGCGCCCTGGTGGCAAAGCGCTGCCCCAAGAGGAGGATGACAGTGGTTCCCAGAAGAGCAATGGACACGGCAGTGACACTCTCCTGGAGATCGGCAACCACATCGCGGACGAAGAACCCGATCCCCGCGGGGATGGTCCCCACTACCAGGAGGAGGAGAAGGTGACGAGCCTCCTGATCATGGCGGAACCGCAGGATCTTGAGGAGGTCAGTCCGGAAGTAGATGAGTACCGCCACCAGCGTCCCTAGATGGAGAACGGCCGAAACTCCCAGCGAAGGCTCGGGTGTCTCCAAACCGAATTGAGAGAGGAATGCCGGGACCAGTACGAGATGCCCGGATGAACTTATGGGAAGGAATTCGGAGAGACCCTGAATCAGACCCCAGATGATGGCTGCGCGCATCGGAGGCAGCGTAGCTCCCCCTCAACACCACCACGCGGGGTCTCGGGGTTTTGTAGGCTCTGGCGGATGCAACAAGCCGATATCGCCATCTGTGGTGCGGGTATCGCGGGGATCTCCACCGCATTCCAGCTGACAAGAAAGGGGGCGGGAAAGATAGTCCTGATCGACCCCGAGTCTCCCATGACGGTGACTTCCGACAAGTCGAGCGAGTCCTATCGCAACTGGTGGCCAAGCCGCACCATGGTTGCGCTCATCGACCGGTCCATCGATCTCCTCGAGGGCTTCGAGGAGGAATTTGGGATCGGTCTGGGGCGCAGAGGCTACCTATTCGCCACCGCGGAGTCCCCCGATTCGTTCATGGCCGACGCTCAAGCGATTTCCGCTCTGGGCGCCGGACCACTTCGTATCGACGAGGAGTATCGAGGTGGAGATGTCCCTTGGTCACAGATCCCGCCTGGAGCTGACATCATGACCGAACCTTCGGACATCTCCTCACGGTTTCCTTATCTGAACGACGACGTCACAGCCGTGCTCCATGCGAGGAGGGCTGGCTGGTTCGACTCCAAGCGCTACGGCGGAGGGCTCCTGGAGTCAGCAAGAGATGCGGGGGCGAATGTGATATCCGATCAGGTGGTGGCGGTCGAGGAAAACCCCGGAGGCGGATACTCGGTGGTGCTGGAAAGCGGTGAACAGATCGGGACCGAAGTATTCGTCAACGCGGCAGGCCCCAGTGCCGCCCAGGTCGCCGAGATGGTTGGCGATGACCTACCGCTATTCACCGAACTCCACACCAAGGTCGTGTTCCGTGACCACCTTAGGCTGGTTCCCCGGGACGCCCCCATGCTGCTCTGGGCTGACCGCCAAAGGCTGGATTGGGACGATGAGGAACGGGAGGCGCTGGCGACCGACCCCGACCTGGCGTACCTCCTCGACGAACTGCCTGCCCTTTGCCACTTCCATCCGGAAGGGAGTGAGGAGTCACCCTGGGTGGTGGGACAGTGGTCGGTCACCACCCCACGAACACCCCCGGTCTTCCCCATCGAGATAGACCCGATGTATGCCGAGGTCGTTCTGCGAGGGCTCTCCACCATGATCCCCCGACTGGCGCCGTACACGGAGTGGCTGCCATCCACCTCGGTGGATGGCGGGTACTACACCCGGACCGAATCGAACCATCCGCTGATCGGTGCGGGTTCTGCCCCCGGTGTCTTCCATGTGGTGGGCTTGGGGGGATTCGGTCTCATGGCCTCGGCGGCGGCGGGAGAACTGGCTGCCAACTGGGTCGTGGGTGCGGACCTTCCCGAATACGCCACCGCCCTGAGGCCAGGACGCGACGAAGAGTCGCTGTTGGAGATCTCGGGCAAGGGTCAGCTCTGAGGTCTGTCTCCGCTGGAGCCGCCAATGAGAATCTCGTCGAGCCCAACGTGGACTCCACGCAGCTCCGTAACCGCTCGCAATGCCACCAGAGCTCCCCGCCGGAAGGATGCACGATCTCCCGAAACGTGCTCGATACGAAGACTCTCCCCGGGACCGGAGAAGAAGACCTCCTGTTGGGCAACGACGCCTTCATGCCGCATGGAGTGAATGGCAATGCCGTGATGTAATTCACCGTGAGCGGCGGCACCGTCGAGTTCCACAGATGCGGCACCGCCGACGGAGGCTATCCGTTCCGCGGTATTGATAGCGGTGCCCGAAGGTGCGTCCGGTTTGTCGGCGTGGTGACGTTCCACGATCTCCACATCCTCGAACCAGGACGCCGCCGCCTCGGCGAAACGTATCATCAGCACGGCCCCGATCGAGAAATTGGGGACGATGAGACAGGCCGGGTCGTCAGCACCCCAGAAGCTTCGCACCTCTTCGATGCTCTCCGCCGTGAAACCGGAGGTCCCTACCACACACGGAAGACCACGCTCCTGCCAACGTCGTAGATTGCCCATCACCACCTCGGGTCTCGTGACCTCGAGGACGACATCGGCGTCGACGTCGGAGTCGGTGTATTCGGCCCTCCGCGGGTTGTATCCTCCCGCCACCACGAGATCCTCAGTGCTAGCGATGGCATCAGCAATCTCGCTAGCCATCCTCCCCCCAAACCCTGAAATAAGCACGCTCGTAGTCACGACGGTGACGTTACCACCCGCAATTGTTCCCCCTCCGGAGGAGGGGGAAAGGTTTGGGAAGCGCACACCGCTACAAGTCATCCACCAGCGAAACCCGCGGCCAGGTAGGACATCACGGAGAAATCACCTCGAACCCAACAACCACCCACCACGACAGACAGGCACCGAGGTCGCGGAGTTGAAGTCGGACGGCCCCGACCCGCGAGACTGAGGCAGTGGCAGCCGTGGGGGTCTGGGCGGAGCCCCCAGAAGTTACAGAGTGATCTTGTCGAACTCGACGTCGGCGGGGACGCCTTGGCAGGCGTAGAGCTCGCCATCGGCAGGGTTCATCACAACGGCACCACAGGTCTGGATGTTGAGTGGCGACTCGGAGCGGCGACAGATCATGGGTTCGTCGCGGAGGAGCTCCATGAGCGCGCCGATCGACGAAGGTTCTTCGCGGAGTAGCTCACCGGCTCGGTCGTATCTTCCTCTAGACGAGATCATGGACTCGGTGAGGATCACAGCCTCATACGCCTTGGTGGTGGCGTGGACACTGTGGTTGGTGTGCACCAGGGGTCGGGACCGCAGCTCGTCGACCACCGACCTCTGCGGCATCGCCTCGATGTTGTACCCGTGCCCGGCGCCGTCCATCACCATGTAGTTGTGACCACCCATCAGATCCGTACCAGTGATCATGTCGACCACGTCGGAGAGGTTGGTCATTTTGAGGGCCGCCCTCACCACGAACGGCCAACTCACCCCATATGTCCCCTCTGCCGCAGTTAGGTTGTTGATGCCCACACAAATCCCGTGGGTGTTCATGCCGATTTGGCCGAGACACCCTGCCGTGGTGAACACCAAGGCGGCGGGACCTCGCTCGGGTCGAATGTGGAGCAGGGCAATGTAGGCGGAAGCGGTGTCGTGCATATCCCAGGTCTGGGCCAGCAGTGGACCATGGGTGGCCTCCGATGGGGTCATTACCGCGGTGCAATCATCCTCGCCTACGCGCGACCTGAGCAGATCCACGGCATCGGTAAAACCTCCGAGGAGAATCGCCTCGCCCACCGATATCCCGGCGCTCTCCGCCATCGCCGTACACTCCGCGAAAAGGTCTGGGTCGAACCGTTCGTGGGCATTGAGCGAAAGCTCCATCTCTTCGATGATCCGATCCCTGCCAATACGCTCCCCAACCCAGGAGCCGTCCCCGGCGAGCCGCATACGCTCGGCCAGGTGGGACTGGATGTCGTCGAACAGCGCCTTTCCGTGGTTAGCACCCAGCTCGACGGGCCCGCCGGTGAGATCAATGGTGCGAATCATTCCATCGTGGCCGCGACGCCTGCGAAACCTCCGGCAAAGACGCCGAGAAGCAACCCCGGTAGCAGGGCCGTCTCCAATGCGGTGACCAGGTTGCGGTCCGTGATGAGCACAAGGACGATGGTGAGCAGGACAATCACCGTGGGAACGCCGATTACGGCGCCCTTGACTATCGCCTTCCCGACACGGGTGTCTCGATTCACCTCGCCATTGGGTTCTTCACCATTGGGTTCTTCGTCCGCCACCGGGTCCTCCGCGCTAATCGACGTGCCTGTCGATACGCTAATCCGTCATGCTTCGCGATGACTGGTCAACGTGGTGCCTACGGTAATCGGTTAGCGTTCGGGACTATGCCTACTCCCTACGAAGATCGGGCCGCCGAGATCCCGATGGCGGCTGCCGAGTACATCTCGTTCGCCAGTCGGAGCACCTTTCTCGGTGTACCCGCCCGGCGTCCCGACGACCTGGGAGATGGCCGGGTTGTGATCCTAGGGGCACCGTTCGATTGGGGAACCAGTTACCGGCCTGGGGCAAGATTTGGACCGCAGGCGATCCGGAGCGCCGACTATGGGGCAATGGACGGTTATCGGCCGCATCTTCCCACCGGTATCGACCCTCTTGGGGCCCTTGGTGTGGTAGACATCGGGGATGTCTACGTAGTGCCCGGCCAATTGGGTGTTTCCATCGAACGGATCTCCGATGCGGTGGCCATGGTCGCCGGAGCCGGGAAGGTGCCCATCATCTTGGGGGGAGACCACACCATCACCTGGCCCGACGCCTGGGGGGTGGCAAGGGCCCACGGTTTCGGTGAGTTCGCACTTATCCATTTCGATGCCCACGCCGACACGGGCTACTCCCAGAATGACTCCCTTGCAGCCCACGGCACCCCCATGCGCCGGCTCATCGAGTCGGGAGCCGTGCCGGGACACCGCTTCGTCCAGATCGGGTTGCGGGGATACTGGCCAGAACCTGAGGTGATGGAGTGGATGGATCGCAACAAAATGCGTGTCTATCGCATGGACCGCATCGTCGATCTGGGTCTCGACGCGGTCATCGACGAGGCCGTCGACTACGCGACGGCGGGGGGTACCAAGGGTGTTTTCATCTCTGTCGACATCGACGTGGTCGATCCGGGTCTTGCCCCCGGAACTGGAACACCTGAGCCCGGCGGTCTCGGAAGCCGAGAGCTTCTCGACTCGGTGCGACGTCTCAGCCGGGACCTCAATCTCCTCGGTGCCGACATCGTGGAGGTTTCGCCACCCTATGACGGTAGGGGCGAGCAAACCGCCTATCTCGCCAACCGCGTGGTTCTCGAGCTTCTCAACGGGATGGCAGAGAAGGGCTGAGCGGCCGGTTGTTTGTCAGTCCACACCCGGGAGGTTGCCCGCGGAGAGGTTAGTGGCCCGTCGCCGAATTACCTGTGGAGTCTCGCCGGGCCTAGACGCCGCTTGCTGCGTCCTCGTCCTAGACGCACCGCAGCGGGTGCGTCTTCGTCCTGCGTCCTTGCCATCGACGCCGATGCCTCGACGACACCGCGACATCAATCCGGCGACAGACCACCAGGAAAGAACGAATAGACCCGCTCGCCAGTGAACAGACGCCGCTCAGCGTCCCAGGGGAAGAAGATCACATTGCGCCATACCATGCGCTCGCCACTTGGCTCGACTCCAAGCCACGCGGCCTTGTGAGTGCCATTCACCACCGCTTCCTCGCAGACGCCCTGGGGTCCCACCACGATGCTGGTGAGGGCGAAGTCGATGTCGGGGAAGGCCGTGAGTAGTTCGGTGTAGAAGCGTGTGGCGCCCTCGTGCCCCTCCCAGCGATGCCCCGTCTGGACCAACTCGTAAACACACTCGTCAGTGAGAGTTGACATCAGTCCGGGAATGTCTCGGGCGTCCTCGGCGAGCGAATGGGTCTTCCAAAGACTGCGGATGTCGTCGTAGTCGTCGGGCTCCCTCGCCAACAACTCCCGAACATGGGGACGTCGGTCGATTGATTCTTGGATCAGTGGGTCGGTCATCTGAACGAGACTAGGACGCGGGTGTGAGTTGCCGTCGTAGAGAGTGCATTACCCTCGTCACGATGAGCGCATTCTGGCACCCCTTCGCCGACATGACGTCGGTCCAAGACAACCCATTCATCGTCGACCGTGCCGAGGGGGTGTATGTCTACGACGAGGCAGGACGACGCTTCCTCGACGCTGCCGCGAGCCTTTGGTACACCAATATTGGTCATGGTCGCAGCGAGGTCATCGAGGCCGTCAACCGCCAGATGGAAAAGCTGCCGGTGTTCCACACCTACATCGACTACGCCACTCGTCCCGCTCTGGACCTAGCCGAGCGCATTGCGGCGGTATCCCCCGATCCGGGGTCGAAGGTCTTCTTCGGCTCGGGAGGCTCCGACGCCATCGACACGGCCGCCAAGCTGGCCCGTCGCTACTTCCACGCCATCGGTCAACCCGAACGCACCGTATTCATCGCCCGTAGCTGGGCCTATCACGGGATGCACGCCTATGGAACGTCGCTCGGTGGGATGGAGCCCAACCGCGATGGCTTCGGTGATCTCGTGGCTGAGATCCGCTTCGTCCCCTACGACGACCCCGATGCCGTCAAGGCAGTGGTCGATGAGGTGGGCGCCGAACGGGTAGCCGGCATGTTCGCCGAGGCCGTTATCGGCTCCGGTGGGGTCCGACCCGTTCCCACCGAGTACTTGAAGCAGGCCAGGGAGACCATCCGCGAAGCTGGTGCCGTCTACATCTCCGACGAGGTGATAACCGGTTTCGGCCGGTTAGGGGACTGGTTCGCCGCCAACCGCTTCGAGTTGGAGCCCGACATGATGACATTCGCCAAGGGTGTCACATGTGGTTATGCGCCGCTTGGCGGTGTGGTCGCCTCTCCACGCATTGCCGAACCGTTCTTCGAGACCCCGGGTCTGATATTCCGCCACGGCTACACCTACTCAGGCCACACCGCCTCGTGTGCCGCAGGTCTGGCGGTGATGGATATCATCGAGAGCGATGGGATCCTCGACCAGGCGCGTCGTCTGGAGACGGTCCTCTTCGAGGCGTTCCAGAGCCTGCTCGACCTCGACGTCGTCACCGAGATCAGGGGCGGCGTCGGTGCCCTCGTCGCCGT
The DNA here is from genome assembly GCA_009377735.1 of Acidimicrobiia bacterium. Classification (GTDB taxonomy): domain Bacteria; phylum Actinomycetota; class Acidimicrobiia; order Spongiisociales; family ZC4RG35; genus WHTL01. Next base: position 346 of record WHTL01000008.1, on the reverse strand, counting down.
GCAGCTTGACGAGTCCGATCCCACCCTCGCCTCCCGGGCCGCTGGTGCAGTGAGACAGCACGGCAGCGTGCTGACCCGCGCCATCGGTGGGGGCGGTCTGCAGGTGTCTCCCCCACTCACCATGACCGACGACGAGGTCGACGCCATGGTGGAAGGCTTCCGCAAGGGCCTCGAGTCTCTGTAATAGCCCCCCAAACCCCCAACCGTTCTGTGCGGACTATCTCGTCCTAACGCGTCAAAAATCCGCACAGTTCATATGGCGTGGCGCCACCGTGGTGGATGAAATAGGGTTGTGGGTGTGGTGTCGTTCCCGGGCGCGGTCACCGAACGTTCTTTGATGCCTTTG